>CAYPJC010000125.1:0-6431 GCA_964410855.1 uncultured Flavobacteriales bacterium
CACTAGCATCCGAAACTTTTCAGAAATCAGCTAATAAATCTCTACAGCCTAATGAATACGTTGCAGGGTTTTGAATTATCCGGAAAATAAGTCTTGTTCAAATATAAATTCTTTTTGTTTTACCAGTCTTACTTTCCTAACCCCTTCTCTAACTTCATTACAGACATAGTCCAGCGAGAGGTAATGGTACAAACAAAATCTTATCTTCTCTGACAAATTTGAAAATGCTATTGCTTTTTTAACGATTGTCCGTTTAATCAGTTCTAAAAGTAAATAATTGATTAAAGCCACATATATCTGTGATTTTACTGCATTTTCGCTAGTTCCCAAAAATGTTTTTACTTGTAAATTTTGTTTTAATGCTTTGAAAAACAATTCAATATCCCATCGCTTTTTATAAAGTTCAGCTATGGTATTATATTCCCAATCCAATTGATTGGTAATAATTACTATTACCTTGTTTTCATCCTCCTTATAAACATGAACCAATCTCAACTTATGTTTTGAAATACCTGTTTCTATTGCCTTTTTTGAGGTCAATTGTATAATTTCATCCTTTAATATGTTTTGGTCAACATTGTCAGCCAGACCTAACTCTTGGATAGTTTCATACTTAGTATTGCTCTTTATTCTGGTCACAAAAACATTTTCTGCTTTTATTCTATTGAGCATTAATGCAAAATCAAAATAAGCCCTATCTTCAACAATTATAGTATCTTTTTTAAAAATCAGTTGCTCTAATCCGTACCGATCATGAACTTTAGCTACTGTGATATTGACCACTTCGGGAATCATCAATGTGTCGTCCCAAGCGGTATGTAATTTAATTCCCCCTTTAGCTGTCCGAAACTCTGCCCAGTCAAACATGGATAAACATAGTGATATGATTGAACTATCGATGAGTTTAATGCTTTTGTCTTTAATCTCTTTTATGATATGTGTTTTGTGCTGCTTTTTCAAGACTGTTTTATAATGACTTAACAAACGATAATATAAACTCTCAAACACCCGCCAGTCACGATTCTTATTGCCATCACTCATGGTAGAGCGTGCGGGACTTTGTTTAAGGTTAAGGTCAGATATAAATTTTTCACTTACACCTATCCCTGCCGATATATCGTTTAAACTCTAACATTTATTATGCTGTCCGAAAGTTAGAGCAACAAATTGGTCGTATGTCTTATATTTACTACAGCCTTTATCTGTTTTGTACCTGTTGGTGCAACTTTCAAGAAGCCAATGAGGTACTAAATCTAATATTTGCCTGACAATAGGTTTATTGTTATTTTTATTTCGCCTAAAGAGTCCCATGTTTGAAAAGTTTTGTCAAACTCAAAAATATGGGATTCTAAGGGCATCTTATAAAACCCGACTTTCGGATACTAGTGACATGATTTAATCTATTAATGATGACGAAACATAATCTTACCCTCTTAATCTTCTTGGTATTATCTGTATTAACATCTTGTGGACAAATTGAAAAAACAAAGAAAATAAAAAAGTTCAAATACCTTCATCTTTCTCATACGAGAATAGATAATAATCCAGCTATGGTAGATAAAGTTGAAAGTGCTGACTTCAGCAAATACGATATGTTATGGCTTGGAGGCGACATGGCCTTTACGTCTTCAATAAGTGAATCAAGTATGCAACATATCGATTCTATTCTAGATGTAAAAAACCCAAACACACTATGGTCATTAGGAAACCATGACTATACCAATGTTGTAATTCTTGAAAAATTTACAAAAAGGCCAAGATATTATACTTACCATAAAAACAGAATCACAATTCTTGTTCTTGATACGCAAGACAGTTTATCTAGTATTGTTGGAAATCAGCTTGATTTAGTTAAATCGGTTTGTGATACCATAAATGAATCTACACACCTAATTGTACTTAGTCATAAGTTAATATGGATGCTCGGAAACAAATCGCTTGAATCGCAAATACCATTTACATCAAATGGGAGAGTAGGTGATTGTTTTCATTGTCTTCAATCAAACAACTTTTATACAACCGTTTATCCAATACTTTCTAATGTGGCAAAAAGAGGCACCGAAGTAATTCTTATAGGCGGTGACATTGGCATGAAAACCAATCAATTTGAATATAAAAATAAAGATGGAATTCATTTCTTAGCCTCTGGCATAGACTATACTAAATCAGACAACAAAGTTTTAATTTTCTATCATAACATTAAAAATAATTCGCTCAAATGGAAATTTGAGTCTATTAATGATTTGTAAGTAAAAGTAAAATCAATAACAATATTTAAATATCAGAAGAGTTGAGTCTAGCTTTATACTCATTGTACAATTGATGAATTATACCATCAACAAGACCGACTTTTGGAACTATAATTTCACGACAGCCGCTTTTACTCATAGCAAATAAAAAAAGTTCTACAGCCGGCACAATGACATCTGCCCGATCAGGCCTCAAACCCATTTTTGAAATTTTTTCATCGAAAGAGAGATTTCGAAGCTGTTTATAAAGACGTTTTATTGTTCTTATGGTAAGTGCTGTCATTTCCTTCTGTTGGCTAAGTTTAAACAGCGTATTTATGTTTCCACCTGACCCAATTATTCTTTTGGGTGAATACTCCCTTTTGATTTGAGACAGCCAGTCTGTTAATTCTTTCCATACATCTTCTTTCACTAAATCATCCTTCAATCGAATAGTGCCAATGTCAAACGACCTAGCCTTTATCTTTTCACCTTTTTGAAATAGAGTGTATTCAGTGCTTCCCCCACCAACATCCATGTATATAAATGCATCCTCTGTATTTAATTTTTCAGCAACATGATTTTCAAATATCAATGCAGCTTCCGCTTCTCCATCAATTAATTCTATATTGATACCTGTTTCTTTTTTGATTTGATCAATTACTTCCTTGCCATTAATAGCATCTCTCATTGCAGAAGTAGCACATGCTCTGTAAGAAATAACTTTAAAAGCTTTCATTAAGTGCGCAAAACCATTAAGAGCATCAATTAGCTCTTCAATTTTGTGAGTTTGTATATTTTGATTGTGAAATGAATCTTCTCCTAAACGAATTGGTAATCGAATTAATGAAGCTTTTTTAAAAACAGGCCCAATTTTCGTCTCAAAAACATATCCGTAAAGTAACCTTACAGCATTAGATCCGATGTCAACTGCTGCAAAACATAAACTATCTTCCATTATCAATAGCTAATTTAATCATTCAACATAAATGGCGGATTCAATTGTGTTCTCTTTTGTTTTTAGTTGATTCTCAAAATAAGTAAATAGTTCATCTTGAGAACTAAATTCATTCTATCCTCCCCTTTTGTATTTATTGGATAACTCTTTATCCCATAGCCTTGCTTTAACATTGTCTTTCAATTGATAATTTAAAACTGTTTTTAAAATCCTCTTGATATTTTCGTCTAAGATTGGAACCATAACCTCTACCCTTCCATCTAGGTTTCTCTTCATCCAATCAGAAGAACCCATAAAAATTCTTTCTTCTCCTCCATTTGCGAAAATAATTATTCTGGCATGTTCCAATAAACGGTCAACAATTGAAATTGCTTCTATATTTTCACTTAATCCAGGAATCCCACTTACTACATTATTTATGCTCCTTGCAATTAGTTTAATTTGCACCCCAGCTTGACTTGCTTCGTAAAGTTTTGTGGCCATTCCCTTATCCTGAATACTATTCATCTTAACAATCATATAAGCTTCTTTACCAGCTTTTGCATTTTCTATTTCTTGATCTATTAACTTATAATACTGTCTTCTTGCATTAAAAGGAGCAACAATTAAGTGTCGAAAGGTATATCGTTTATAATTGTCATTAAAAAATTTAAAAATTTTGTTTACTTCATTTCCAATTTCTTTATTGGCTGTTAACAAAGAGTGATCACAATACAATTTTGCCGTTTCTTCGTGAAAGTTTCCTGTTCCAATATGAGAATAACGAATACTTTTACCTCCTTCTTTTCGTCTGATAGATAGAATTTTGGTGTGCACTTTTAAACCTGGCGCACCAAATATAACTCGCACCCCCTCATCTTGAAGCTGGTCCGCATAATTCATATTTGACTCTTCATCAAACCTTGCTTTTAACTCAACAACTACTGTCACTGATTTACCATTTCTAGCAGCATTTATAAGCGTATGAATTATCTTAGAATTTTTTGAAACCAGCCTATACAGCGTAATCTTTATGGAAGAAACTAAAGGATCAATTGCAGCTTCCCTCATTAGGGCAATTATATAACTGTAAGAATGATAAGGGTAGCTTAATAAAATATCCTGTTTTTTAATGACATCAAATAAGCCAACTTTACCTTCTAAGATTGGGTGATTTAAAGCAGGTCTATCAGGATATCGTAGGTGTGAAGCTCCAATTCTAGGAAAACTAATATAATCTTTGAAATTATGATATCGCCCGCCAGCAACTAGCATATCATCAGACTCCATGCCAACTTTTTTGGTTAAAAATTTTAATAAATCATCGGAAATAGCAACATCATGAACTAAACGAACGGGATCTCCTTTTTTTCTGTTTTTTAGTCCTTCTACAATCTTTTCCATAAACCCAGAATTTACATCACCTTCAATGTCCAATTCCGCGTCTCTAGTAATCTTTATAGCATAAGCTTCGATATATTGGTAGTCGAAAATCGCAAATATTTCACGGAGGCAGGTTCGTATTATATCATCAAGTAGAATAATACTTTTTTTTCCGCTCTTATCCGATAAGACATAAAATCTTGAGACAACAGCAGTTGGCACCTCCAAAAGCGCGTATCGTTTGTCTTCTATTTTCTGTTTTGTTTTATTAAAAAGCTTTATAGCTAAATAAATAGCTTTTCCATTCAGTTCTGGCAACTCTCGCTCTTCAGAAAGCATAACAGGAACTAGGGCTGGTTGAACTGATTTAAAAAAATAGTTTGTTACGAGTTTTCTTTGATGCTCATCAAGTTCACTTTCATCTAAAAAGAAAATATTCTCTTTCCTTAATTCCTTCTTAATGCTATTGTAGGTTCGTTCAAACCTACGCTGCATTTTCACGTTCAGTCGGTAAATCTCTTTTAAAGTAATTTTAGGATCAAAACCGAGCATTGGTATCGCCCTTTTTCCATATGCCTGCATTCGCTGAACAGTAGGAACCCTTACCCGAAAAAATTCATCCAAATTGCTTGAAAAAATACCTAGAAATTTTAAACGTTCTATTAACGGGACAGATTTGTCTTCAGCTTCTTGCAACAAACGTTCGTTAAACGAAAGCCAACTTATTTCACGATTATGGAAGCTGTATTCTAATTTTGTCATTCTAGAAATAAGTAAAAGATAAATAAAGACCTTTCACTTTAATTGAAGGTTAAGAACATAAATTTAAGAGCAATTAAGGTTATTTTAATTCTAAAAGTGAACTAAGTTGCTTTTTTAATAGTTCAATTTTTTTCTCTGCATCCGCTCTCTTCCTTTTCTCAACTTCAACAACTTGCAGAGGGGCATTGTCAACAAAACGTTTATTATCTAACTTTTTGGCTACAGATTTTAAAAACCCTTCTTGATAATTAATTTCTTCAGTTAGTTTACTTCTCTCTTCATCGAGATCTAATTTTTGAGAAAAAGGAATAGAATATTCGTTTTTTCCTAAGACAAATGAAATGCTATTTTCGATTTTTGAGTCTAAATACTCTATACTTTCGAGATTAGTCAGTTTAATAACAGAAGAATCAAATTTTTCAGACTTATTTTTTGAAGCAATCACTTTTAATTCCAACTTTTCCTTAAAAGAAATATTTTTTTCTTTTCTGATACTCCTTATTTCAGAAACAAGCTTCTTTCTTTCTTCAAATTCTTCAACTAGTGATTCTTCATAAGGCTTATTTTCTGGCCAATGGTTTACCATCAAGCTGTTTTCGGGACTTCGTTCTGACAATAATTGCCAAATTTCTTCCGTAATAAATGGCATAAAGGGATTAAGTATCCTCAATAAATCTTCAAAATGAGCGACAACTTGCAGGTATGTTTTTTGTGCAATTGGTTTTTGGTATTCAGGTTTTACAAGTTCTAAATACCAAGAACAAAATTCATCCCATGCCAATCGATAAGTTGACATTAATGTATCTGATATTCTGAACTTATCGTAGTTAGAATTAATCTCTAAAAGAGTTTTTTGAAAAACAGCTGTGTACCATTCATTTGCCTCTTGAGCAACCTCAGTAGCTTCACTATCCTCAACTATTTCCCAACCTTTTACTAATCTAAAGGCATTCCAAATTTTATTGCAAAAATTTCGACCTTGCTCACATAAATCTTCATCAAAAAGTAAATCATTCCCAGCAGGTGAGCTTAACAACATTCCTACACGAACACCATCGGCACTGTGCTTTTCTATTAATTGAATGGGATCTGGCGAATTACCTAGAGACTTACTCATCTTT
>CAYPJC010000126.1:0-1482 GCA_964410855.1 uncultured Flavobacteriales bacterium
GAAAGTTAGAAAATTAGTGCAAATGGCGGCTTAATGCAATTTGTCGTGCACCCCTCAGAATCAATTTGGAACGGCATCAGTTTGGCTCGGAGGCAGTGATGCTGTTGAAGAGGGTAAGTGGATTTGGGATGGAGTTAATGACGGAATAGGAACCCAATTTTGGAGTGGAGCATCTAATGGCTCTGCTGTCGGGGGACTTTACACCAAATGGGGAATTAGTCCAGCAGAACCCGATAATTCTGGTGGACAAGACCATTTGACAATCATAATTAAACCTACAGCAGTTAACTTTGGTTTATGGAATGATTTAATTTCAACCAATAGCATCTATTATTTGATCGAATATGATGTCATTATTTCTATCGAGGACTTAGAACTAAAAAGTAATCTTAGAATATTCCCCAACCCATTCAAAAACGTTATTTCAATTGAAAATAATAACTCCCTAACAATTGATAAGATTAGTATTTACAATCTTGTTGGACAAAAAATAAAAACAATTGATCTGAATGACATGATTAATAATGAGATTAATCTCTCCAGTTTGGATAATGGAACGTACATACTAAATATTCTTTTCGAAAATGGGGAGTTAATCAGTCAAAAGATCGTAAAATAGGTCTTGTTAGTGGGCTGAAAAAACGAAATAGTCGAACTCAAATTAAATGAATCATGGAATATAGAACTATTGAAACCTCTCAACTAACCATGACACAGCTTATGTTGCCTTCCCATTCTAATTTTAGTGGGTTCATTCATGGTGGCTATGTTCTCAGCCTTATGGATCAAGTAGCCTTTGCCTGTGCTTCTAAGCATTCGGGACATTATTGTGTTACTGCCTCAGTTAATAAGGTGGATTTTTTAAACCCAATTGAAGTAGGCGATCTATTAACTTTAAAAGCGTCCATCATTTATACTGGGCATACATCTATGGTGGTAGGCCTCAGAGTAGAATCTGAAAATATTAAATCTGGCATAATTAAACATTGCAATTCTTCTTATTTCACCATGGTAGCCAAAGACAATGATGGAAAAAGTGTGCCAGTGCCTGGACTAATCTTAAACTCTGAAGAAAGTATCAGACGTTTTACAAGAAGTATAAGAAGACAAAACCAAGCTATAAAAAGAGGAGAAAACTTTAATGTATCGGAATTCAAATTAGAAGAACATATTCAAAAAATGGAGAATCAGAATGCTAGAATTGAATTAGACTAGAGTTTTATGTTTGTTACAGGAAATAAGAGAAAAAAGCAGAAATAAAAAACCCTTAAAAAAAGGAAATAGTAAAAAAGGAGCATTATATTCTGAATAAAAATATTAACAATAATTCATCTACTGTTAGTTAGAATGAAACGGATTGTGCTCTTTGATTATTTACTTTCTTTTTTTAAAACAGGAACTTTCTTTTCTATATATTTCACTGGTTCACGCACTTGTTTTGGAGCCTTAAATCGATAACCGAGAAAGAGATTAAAACTATTA
>CAYPJC010000126.1:1582-6403 GCA_964410855.1 uncultured Flavobacteriales bacterium
TCCTGCTAGAAAAGTACCAGCACTTTTCAATTGTATTTCAGTATTGGATTCAATTGCTTTTACCGAATAATTCTCATTGAATCTGTAATGAGAAGAACCAGATAATATATTGGTAGTTAAATTTTGAAACTGGATTTTAAAACTTGGGTTTTCTATTTCATTTTCAAACTCACCTGTATTTTCTACATAAAATCCTCTTTTGTAATTATATTCTAGTTGATGTGTCCAATTATCAAATAATAATTTCACCCTCAATCGAAACAAATCTGTTTTGCCCTCATTTTCTATTTCACTATCTGATAATTTAGGTCGAATCCCTAATCTAACCGATAAAAATTTATAACTAAAAACAAGACCATAACTGATGTTTAGGTTAGTTCTAATTTCAGCTTTTTGATTTTCATATGGAATAAAATATTTCACTTGATTATTACTAGCATCTAGTTTAATATTTAATTGGTTGCTGTAATCTTCAACAAAAGGGTTTAAAGGAGAAAGGCTATCTGTTTTAGTTTCTTCATTTTGAGAATGAGCTAAAACAGGCAGTAATAAAATTGATATATAAAAAAGATATCTCAACAGCTAGAATTATTCCTATTTAAATAGACATAAAAAAGTGGGTGCTTTGCTTCCACCTTTAAAGCATGAAAAATTAATTATTAAAAACCGTTTTTAAAACAGGCATACAATAGAGTATAAAATACACCTTTTTCTTGCCGTCTATGATAGATGGTCCATTAAAAAAGTATTGACCAGGTCAAAACAAGATTATTGGTATTTGAACCAACATCTGTAAGTGTTTGTGAATAATGCGAATCAAGAGTTAAATATTAGCGTTATAAATGCTGCCGCCAATCATCCATAAACAAATCCTTTATGACGGTAAAGTGAAGCATCCTGAAAAGAAGAAAAAAAGTAGCTTGATCCTGTTCTAAATATTACACCTCATTTTTCTATCTAATTTCTCCCCAAAACCGAACCACAAGCTAGGAATTTGCCATATATTTACAATCATCCAATTTGGTATAATCCACAATACTATTTTCTATGGCATTAAATGTCCAAACTACCAAAAGAGCATAGGTTTTTAGATCTTTCAGACTATGGAAGACCAATAGCTAAAGTTATTGCGAATGCACTAAAGAACACACTTTTTACTCCTATCCACCTTACAATTGGTTTTATAATATCCGGACTCATTGCCATTTATTGTATTATTCAAGAGCATTATTGGCTAGCAGCATTCTTTCTAATTTTCAAGTCTGTTTTAGATGCTGCAGATGGTGAATTAGCACGCGTAAAACAAAAACCATCGTATACTGGTCGTTACTTAGATTCTGTAGCAGACATTATATTAAATGCTTTATTTTTTATTTCAATATGGTTTATTACCAGCACTCCTATTTGGATATGTGTTGCAGCATTCTTGGGCTTGCAATTACAAGGCACACTTTACAATTACTACTATGTTATTTTAAGAAATAAATTTGATGGCGATACCACTAGTCGCGTGTTTGAAGACGAAACACCTATAGCATTGGAAGGCGAATCCCAAAAGCATGTGAATATTCTTTTTGGCTTGTATAAACTACTTTATGGTGTTTTTGACAAACTCATTTACACCCTTGATCGTGAAGCCGATAGAGGCAAAGTATTGCCTAATTGGTTAATGACAAGTGTTTCTACCTTTGGTTTGGGCTTCCAATTGCTCATTATTGCAGTGATGCTTGTAATCGGCTTAAAAGCCATTATTTTTCCTTTCTTTTTAGCTTATACCGTGATGGTTTTTGTGTTCATTGGGATTCGGAGGATATTCTATTAGAAGAACGTTCCAAAAAAATAGAACTCTACAAGATTTTACGTCGTCATATTTAGCTCACAAAACTCAAGGTTTCCAGCTGGACCAATCACTTTTTTATGTGCTTGGCTACTTTTTCTATTTTAGATAAACTTCTTACAGATTCCCGAACAGAACACCCATTTTAAAAGCTCAGCTGCACAATGTTGGCCAATGCACCCTAAAACTCCTATTACTAGCACTTTTTTAATTGATTGCATTTTTATTCAAAACTTAAGATTATGTATTTGGACTCATTACAAATAACAAGCTGTTTGGTTCAATTCATTATTAAGTGACTATATTTATTGCAACAGAGTATAGAGCTCTTTAATTGACTCTTTTACATTAAAAAAAGTGCTGCAGCATCATACTTAAACGAAGAAATGAAGGAACAAGAAAAATTAATTGAGGCGCTAACTGAAAAGTTCGACGCTATTGGACAAGATGTAAATACCCATCTAAGAGGATTACTGCATTCTACTCCAATCACATATTGGGATTATATTCAGCCAGAAGCTTTATTGAGTTTGCAAATTCAGCGAACGAATCAACCAGATGAGATGGTATTTATTATGTACCACCAAATCAATGAACTGTTGTTTAAAATGATTCTTTGGGAAATCGAGCAAATTGCCAAACATAAGTCACTTACGACTACCTTTTTTGCAGCACGCCTTGATCGAATTAGCCGCTATTTTGATATGTTGTCTTCTTCCTTTGAAATTATGGGCGACGGCATGGAAGTAGAACAATACATGAAATTCAGAGACACCTTAACTCCAGCTAGTGGATTTCAAAGTGCTCAGTACCGAAAAATTGAATTTGCTTCAACCGAACTTATTAATCTAATTGATTATCGATTTAGAAAAACCATTGATCGCGACACTCCTTTTAGCCATGCTTTCGAACATTTATATTGGCAAGCAGCAGGAAAGAATTACGAGACTGGTGAAAAGTCAGCACTCTTGTTCTTGTTTGAAGATAAATACATGGATGAGTTTATCCAATTTATGGAGACTTATAATACCTTGAATCTGTGGACCAAATTTAAATCCCTGCCTGCTGAAGAAAGAAAAGATGTGCAATTGGTTAATTCCATGCGACATTACGACCATACTGTAAATGTATTATGGGTAATGGCTCATTACAAAGCAGCTGGAAAATACCTTAACAGCGGAAAAACCGAAGCTGAGGCAACTGGCGGAAGCGATTGGACTAAATACATGCACCCAAAGTATCAGAGACGAATTTTCTTCCCAGATTTATGGACTGAAAAAGAATTAGAAGATTGGGGAGTAGATAATTTAGAAAAACACGTCGTACTGACTGAAGTGAAATAGCTGAGCTTATTTAGCATCGATAAGCCTTTCCAAATAAGTTATATATTAGGAGACATTAATCGGGTTTAATGCCTGTTTTAAAACTTAATTAAAACACTATGAATGAAAATCGCTATTTTTATCGGCTTCTAATACTTATATCTCTTGCACTATTTAGTTGTAACGATCCTAACGCGGGTATTGTAAAACCCAATATCCTGTTTATTTCAATTGATGACCTTCGACCTACTCTAGGTGCTTATGGAGACACCATAGCAGTAACTCCCCATATTGACCAGTTCGCAGCTGAAGGAATGACCTTTAGACATAATTATACTCAGGTAGCAGTTTGCGCGCCATCCAGAGCAAGTTTAATGACAGGTTTAAGACCCGACTCTACACGTGTTTGGCACCTGGGAGATAAATTCCGCGATATCAACCCGAATGCAGTGACCATGCCACAGTATTTCTCAAAATTTGGATACCATACCGTTAACCTTGGTAAAATCTTTCACAATTATATGCCTGACTCTATTTCTTGGGATGAACCAGATCTTCGACCAGCCAGATATTTACGCCCAGATTGGTTAAAAAGAGATGGGGAAACATTTTACATCAGTGAAGAAATCAATAGTTCTCAAGCAATAAAAAGAGATTCTTTATTGAAACTTAGACCCATTAGATATGCAGACGGGTGGAATACCGGGCCTGCATGGGAAGCAGCAGAAGTCCATGATACCATGTATTACGATGGGGCACAGACCGAATTAGCCAAAAAAACACTTACACGTTTAGCTAAAATGGATCAACCCTTTTACATGGGCTTGGGTTATTTTCGACCTCATCTCCCCTTTGCGGTACCCAAAAAATACTGGGATCTATACGACCCTGAAAAGATACCGCTAGCTCCCAATTCAAATGTTCCAGAAAACGCCCCTGGCCACACTATGAATTCTATGTATGAATTGAGAGGATACGATGGATTCAATAAGATCGTCCATCCCCAGTCTTCTTATAGAATGGGGGAGGATACCTCTCGGATATTAAAACAGGGTTATTATGCAAGTGTAAGTTATGTTGATGCTCTTCTTGGCAATCTCATTGCCCACATGAAAGAGATTGGCATTTACGAAAACACGATTAAAATTATATGGGGTGACCATGGTTGGAAATTAGGCGACCATAATAGCTGGGGCAAAATGACAAATTATAATATTGATCTAAAAGTTCCCATGATCATTCGATATCCAGATCAAGAAAATAGAGGTGCACAAACATTTGGAATAACAGAATTGATCGACATGTTTCCTTCGCTCTGTGAGCTGGCAGGTATAGATATTCCTGATTATATGCAAGGAACTAGTTTTGTACCACTAATCCAAGAACCTCAGCGCCCTTGGAAAAGTGCTGCTTTTAGCCAGTTTCATCGCAGACCAAGACATGCAGCAGATGGAAATCGATACATGGGTTATTCTTTAAATACAAAAAAACACCACTACATTGAATGGTACACTTGGGACCCCGAAGCGGGAACAAGGGGCGAATTGAAAAGCACAGAGTTGTTTGATTCTGAAAATGATCCAACCGAGACCGTTAATATAGCGGAAGAGCCAGAACTAAGTGCTGTTGTAGAATATCTATCATTGCAGATCGGAAGAGCAC
>CAYPJC010000127.1:0-6386 GCA_964410855.1 uncultured Flavobacteriales bacterium
TTCCCTAAAAATTTTTGCTAACAATTGGATATGACATACTACAGTATGTCATATCCGCATTTTAATTTAGCCCAAATTAATTAATTCTATTGGGCTTTTTATTTTGTGAATGTGATTTGTCGCCACATGGGTATATATTTCTGTAGTCTTTGTAGAGCTATGACCCAATAAAACCTGAATAGACCGTAAGTCTGTTCCGCTTTCTAATAAATGAGTCGCGAAACAATGTCGTAATGTATGTGAACTTACATTTTTTTGTATCCCTACAATTGATGCAGTTTTTTTACATTCCAAGCCAAAATTACGCACGGGCTTTTAGAAAATATGAAAAGCCCCACTTTAAAAAACAGCACTTCAAAGAGTCAAATCGAAGTTCCGAAATTTGGCCTTAGCAATAGAAATTAATTGAGATTTCTAAATATGGGGAATTACAGCAAACGCTAGCTAAAATTATTTGATTGATCCAATAATTGCAACAAGGTTTTTCTAAAGACAAGGAAGCTTTTAAAAGGAATCCAAATTAATTATATACAAAGCATTACATGCACTGATTATTAATGCATAGAAATTATAAGAGCGTAAGCTAAACCCATCTTTTACCCATAAAATTATAGCAATAATTGGGATTGCAAAAAGCCCTATTAAAAATGGAAGCCAAAGTAATTCATAAATCACTCCTAACAAAACATATTGATAAACATCGATAGAAGTTACTAGCACCCAATAAAGCAAGATTACAATACTCGATATTAAAACCCATAAATTGAGTGTGTTGTTTTCGAAATTTTTTGATTTCAATTCCATTACAAGGGTTTAATAATAAGTAAGATACTATTAATAAACCTTTCTCTAAATATTGAAATTATTCAAAGATTATTTAAAATATAGAAGAGTTGGTATTCAGGTAAAAGATGGAAATTAATTGCTCTCTTCGTACTATAAAAACTGTTAATATTTCTCCTCAATTTTAATTATTCTTGCTTTACAATAGCTTTATCTTTGCAGCATGCAAGAAAAGATTATTATCATTGATTTTGGGTCACAATACACCCAACTTATAGGTCGAAGAGTGAGGGAGTTGAATGTATATTCTGAGATACATCCATACAATAACATTCCAGAGCTTGGTGAGGATGTAAAAGGAGTTATATTATCAGGTAGTCCATTCTCTGTCCTTGATGAAAAGGCTCCACAGTATGATTTTGATTTAGCTAAAGGGAAAATTCCTTTATTAGGTATTTGCTACGGTGCACAATTGATGTCTCAACAATTTGGGGGAGAAGTTAAACCAAGCGACACAAGAGAATATGGTCGTGCAAATTTGAGTTATGTTGATGATCAATCAACCTTAATGGCGGGAATTCCAAATCATTCACAAGTTTGGATGTCTCATGGAGATAGTATTTCTCAAATTCCATCAAACTACAAAGTAATTGCAAGTACGAATGATGTCAAAGTTGCTGCGTATCACATAGAGGGAGAAGAAACCTTTGGGATACAATTTCATCCTGAAGTCTATCATAGTTCTGACGGCCTGAAGTTATTAGAAAACTTCATTGTTAATATTTGTGCCTGTGAGCAATCTTGGACACCTTCATCCTTTGCAGAAACAGCTGTTCAAGATTTAAAAGAGAAAATTGGAAGCGATAGAGTAGTGCTTGGCTTAAGTGGAGGAGTTGATTCTACTGTAGCTGCAATGTTATTGCATGAAGCAATAGGAAGCCAATTGTATTGCATTTTTGTAGATAATGGATTGCTTAGAAAAAATGAATTTGAAGCTGTATTAGATCAATACAAGCATTTGGGTTTAAACATAAAAGGTGTCAATTCTAAAGACCGTTTTTTAACAGCCTTAGCAGGAATTTCTGATCCTGAAACGAAACGGAAAGCTATTGGTAAAGCATTTATAGAGGTTTTTGATGATGAAGCACATGAAGTGAAAGATGTCAAATGGTTGGCTCAAGGAACGATCTATCCTGATGTTATTGAATCAGTTTCTGCAACCGGTGGTCCATCAGCAACTATTAAATCTCACCATAATGTAGGTGGACTCCCTGATTTCATGAAATTAAAAGTGGTAGAACCATTAAGATTGCTTTTTAAAGATGAAGTTCGACGCGTTGGCAAGTCACTCGGTTTACCAGATGACTTATTGGGAAGGCATCCATTTCCAGGACCGGGCCTTGCTATTCGAATTTTAGGAGAAGTTACACCAGAAAAGGTACGTATTTTGCAAGAGGTTGATCACATCTTCATCAGTGGCTTAAAAAGTTCTGGGCTATATGATGATGTTTGGCAAGCAGGCGCCATTTTATTGCCAGTTCAATCTGTTGGTGTTATGGGAGATGAGCGCACATATGAGCTAGCAGTAGCTTTAAGAGCTGTATCCTCTACTGATGGAATGACAGCAGATTGGTGTCACTTACCCTATGAGTTTTTGGCTAATACTTCCAATCAAATTATTAATAAAGTGAAGGGAGTTAACCGTGTTGTGTATGATATTAGTAGCAAGCCACCGGCAACAATAGAGTGGGAGTAATGCATGAATTGAAACGTTAAGCTTTAATTTCAAGTATATATTAATAAATTAGACTTTAGATTGTATTTTATAAATAGGTGTTTGTAAAACTGAATATGAATTTTATGAAAAAACTGCTAATAATTATTTTCTTTTTTTCTGCCCTTATTGCTCAGGCGCAAACAAAAAATGAAGATCTAAAAGTACATGTAATCAACGGCAAGGAATATTATATTCATGTAGTTGATTCTGGAAATACCTTATATGCTATTAGTCGCAGATATGCTATTCCTATTGAAGTTCTAACAGTAGAAAATCCTAGGTTAACTCAATCATTAACCATTGGAGATCGCCTACTAATTCCCCTAGATGATATTAAACGAAAAGACTTAAATGATAGTCCAGAAATGGATGGAAACTTTTTGATTTATGAAGTTCAAAAAAAGAATACACTTTATTCTTTGGCAAAGGAATACCATGTTGAAGTAAATGATATAATCGCTCAAAACCCAGAAGTGGAAAATGGCTTGAAAAAAGGAATGAAAATTCGGATTCCAGTAGCAAAAATTAAAGGAAGTCCAGACGAATTACAATACATAATTCCAGCAGAGGCTAGCCCTTATGTTACGCATAAAGTTCTGCCAAAAGAAACACTGTACTCATTATCAAAACAGTACAATGTAACGATTGATTCCATAATGATGGTAAATAACCAGCTTCCTGGTGGGTTAAAGGTCAATCATTTGATTAATATTCCCATTTTAAAAGTATACAAGGATACTAGCTTGGAAATGGATTTGGTTTTTGATAGTTCTGCAGTCAAATCAGATTATAAAGTTGCTTTGCTTTTGCCGTTTTATCTAGACTTGTTGAAGGAAGCTGAAGATACATCCCATTTCAAAGGCAAGCAGATAACCAAAGAGTTACATTCTAAAGCCAAATATGCAATTGAATTTTATCAGGGATTCAAAATAGCTGCTGATTCATTAATAAATCAAGGTTTAAACCTCACTTTAGAGGTCTTCGATACATCAAATGATTCTACCAAAGTAGCTAATCTTATAGCTGACTCTGTATTAATGGATGTTGATTTGATTGTTGGCCCTCTATACTTAGATAACTTTTTGTTGGTATCTGATTTTGCTAAAAAGAATAAAATCAATATTGTTTCTCCGGTAAAACTTAGCAATAAGGTCTTGCTAGGTAATAATTATGTCAGTAAAGTTGTTACAAGTGACCCTGTTTTATATAAGTTTATGGGCAATTACATGTTTCATAGTTTGAGTGATTCAAACTTAATAATGGTTTATCCTGATCATTTTGAAGATCGTAAGAGAGCAGAATTAATTAAGAAAGAATATTACGAAGGATCTCAGTTCTTAAATGATTCAACTCCATTAAATCCATTAACCGAGGTCTTGTTTAATGTGAAAGATTTCAATGCGTTAAAGGTAAAGTTTGATTCGGCTAGAATAAATGTTCTTGTTGTGCCAACCAAGGATCAAGCATTCGTTACGCAGTTAATGACTATGTTGAATATGCAGTCTGATTACGAGTTTCAAGTGTTTGGTTTAGCGGAGTGGGATGGATTTGATAATATAGAAGTAGATTACTTGCATCACTTGAATGTTCATATTTTTCTTTCAGAATTTATTGACTATGAAAGTGCTAAAGTGAAATCATTTGAAGAAAAATTTCAAACAGAATATGAGCTTATGCCTGAGAAATTTTCCTTTCTAGGATTCGATGTGGGTTATTTCTACTTAAGCTTATTAAATGACTATGGAGTCAATTTTGAAGTAATGTATTTGGGAGTTCAAGAAGAATTATTAAGCAGGAAGTTCGAGTTTTTCAAAACTGGAATAGAAAGTGGGTATGAAAATCATTCAACTTATATCATAAGGTATAATAACTTTAAAAAAGAAAGGGTGTATTAATAATTAATACACCCTTTGAAATGCTTTATTAAAGCACTATCTTAAATCAATCATCTCAAATTCAGGATGTTCAGATGGAGAATATTTAAATGTATTTTCCTTAATTTCTGGGTTAAAATCGAAAGAATCAATAGCATATACCACATCTGTTCCACCTTTGCCTTTTATTATAATTTTAGCTAAAGTGTTTTCATCTCTATTGATGTATAATTTAATAGTATGAAAATCTTTTTCATCAGGGTTTTGAGGGTACAGATTAATAACATGAACGTTTTTTCCATTTAGTACATCATCTTTCTCAAATTGGTAATTAAATCCTCTTTCCCAAATTGTGGCAATTTTTGTTGGATTTGCATAATCATCAACATCGCCATCTTCAGGGACATCAGACAATTGAACTTCTTCAGCATCTGCTAATACGGTCCAAACAGATTCCCCATCAGATATAATTTCCATATCATCAAAGTAGAGATGATACATTTCACCTGAAGTAATTATTTTGCCACCACGACCATCATTCAAATCTTTACCATTATCAATGATAGATGTTTTAAATGTAGCCTCTATGGATTGGCTTCTGTTAGTGACCTCGCTTAACTCTTCTAATATTTTCTTGGCCTTTGGGTCTTGTTGAGTAAATGCAACACTTGTTATAGTCAAAAAAAGTGCTACTGTATTTAAAATTTTATTTTTCATAGTGATAATATTTAATTCAAATTTATATTTTTTAAAGTAATTAAGACTTAGAATCATCGATGCTATTCAATAAGTGTTCCAAACTATTTTCATCAGCTATAAGCACTTGCCTTGCTTTACTTCCTTCAAATGGCCCAATGATATTTGCTACTTCTAATTGATCAATTATTCTTCCTGCTCTGTTATACCCTAATTTAAGTCTTCGTTGAAGCAAAGAAGCCGATCCTTGTTGGTGCTGAACTATAATTCGAGCAGCATCATCAAATAAAGCATCTCGATCTGCAAGGTCAACCGCTCCTGCCATTTTACTTCCTTCATCTACAAATTCTGGTAATATAAAGGCATCAGGATAACCTCTTTGGTTTCCAATAAATTCTGTTAGCTCTTCTACTTCTGGTGTGTCTACAAAAGCACACTGCAAGCGAATTAAGTCACTTCCATTAGAAATCAACATATCACCTCTACCAATTAGCTGTTCTGCTCCTCCTGAATCTAATATGGTTCTAGAATCAATTCCCGAGGTTACTCTGAAAGCAATTCGAGCTGGAAAATTGGCTTTAATTGATCCGGTGATTATGTTTGTTGAAGGCCTTTGAGTAGCAATGATCAAATGAATTCCTATAGCTCTAGCTAATTGAGCAAGTCTTGCTATTGGGGTCTCGACCTCTTTACCAGCTGTCATGATTAAATCAGCAAACTCATCAATCACCAAAACAATGTATGGTAAATATTTGTGACCATTTTCAGGATTTAGTTTACGCGCAATAAATTTGGCATTATACTCCTTGATGTTTCTTACAAATGCTGTTTTTAGCAATTCATACCTGTCATCCATTTCAATACAGAGAGAATTTAGAGTGCTAATAACTTTTTGATTGTCAGTGATTATAGCCTCTTCAGAATTAGGCAGTTTAGCCAAGAAATGGCGTTCAATTTTATTAAAAAGTGTTAGTTCAACCTTCTTTGGATCAACCAAGACAAATTTTAATTGTGACGGGTGCATTTTATAGAGCAAAGAAGTAAGAATAGCATTTAAGCCAACTGATTTCCCTTGCCCAGTTGCTCCTGCCATAAGTAAGTGAGGCATTTTAGCTAAATCAAATACAAATGTTTCATTAGCAATGGTTTTACCCATTACTACCGGTAAATCAAATTTCGAATTTTGGAATTTTTCAGAAGCAATAACAGTACGCATTGAAACTACATCTGGGTTTTGGTTAGGAACTTCAATACCA
>CAYPJC010000128.1:0-6357 GCA_964410855.1 uncultured Flavobacteriales bacterium
TTAAAAAACTTTAATTTTAAAAAAGGAGACACTGAGGGATTGGTAAATTATCCATTATCTATTCAAAATATTAATGTGGCAATACTAATCATCGAGAAAGATGGAAAAGTAAAAATGTCATTCAGATCAAAAGGAAATTTTCATGTAAATGAAATAGCAAAAAAATACTTTAATGGTGGAGGACACTTTAATGCTGCCGGAGGTATAAGTGATTTAAGTGTTTTAGATACTGTCAACAAAATTGAAGCCCTATTGCCAGAGTATGAGAAGGATATTATTAAATAGCTTTTTGTTTTGTATGCTACTTTCTTGTGAATCATCAGAGAAAGCTGAAACACAGCAAATTCGTTTTGATAAAAAGAAAGAATTTGATAGTGCATTAATTCTATCTCATAAGGCCTTTTTAAAAATAGAAAAGAAACGGATAGATTTATACATAGACAGTCTTGGAATAGACTTTAAGAGTAGCGGTACTGGATTGCGTTATTGGATTAAGCCTTCTGAGGCAGGGGATTCTCTTTTTTCTGGAGACATAGCCATTGTTCAGTACACCCTAAAAATTCTTAATGGCGATATTTTATACCAGTCTCCGAAAGGAGTTTACCAAGAATTTGTTGTTGATTATGATCATGTTGAAAGTGGTCTTCATGAAGGAATTAAATACATGAAAGTAGGTGATGAAGCCATATTAATTCTTCCTGCGCACATAGCGCATGGCATTACTGGTGATCAAGCAGCAATTCCTTCTCAATCAACTTTAGTGTATGAATTAAAATTGTATCATAAAAAATGAAGTTAAAATCAATTTTAGTACTTCTAATTTTTACGGCCTGTAACGATGGTTCTCCAGAATTCAAGAAAATAAACTCATTTATAGACTTTAAGTATATTCAATTTGGAGAGGGTGAAACAATTAATTTTAATGACTATATAGAAATTAATCTTTCAATACTTGATACTTTAGGAGATACACTTCATTACGTGCCTGATTTCCCTTATTTTTTAAGAATAGAGCATTCCTCTTTAGATTCTGCGTGGCAAAGCTTACAAGTTGGAGACAGTGTTTGTTTTAGACTTCCAAGAAGTCAAGTAAATCAATTCTATAAATTTTATGAAGTACTTCAATCAGATGAGGGAAAAGTATTGCTGCATGCTAGAATTAAATCAGTTTATGATTCCCTAGCAATGGTTGATGCAAAACGAAAGGCTTTATCTAGAAGGGAATTGGAAGAGCAAAGACAACTGAACATATACCTTAAAGCCAATTATGAGAATTTAGATACCTTAGATGGTGCTTATCGTATATTTTTAAACGATAGAAGCGCTTTAAATGATTCCATTAGAAATGGGAGTGAAGTAAGTATTCACTATAAAGGTAGATTTTTAAACGGTTATGTATTTGATAATACCTATGAAAAAGGAATTACACCAACTTTTACGTTTGGCAAGGAGTATCAGATGATTGATGGAATGAAAATTGGAATTAATGGACTAAAAGAGGGTGAAAAAGTTAAAATTATAGTACCTTCGCGCCGCGCTTTTGGAGAAGAAGGTTCCCTCGCAGGAATTGTTCCCCCATATACAGCAACAATTTTTGAAGTAGAAATAATTAAAGTAAATAATTAAGATGAAAAAAGTAAGTTTAATCATAGGTAGTTTTATTTTTGCAATGACGCTTTTGTCTTGTGGGGAAGGTGGAAGCAAAGAGTTTCCAGGATTTGAGAAGATCGAAGATGGTCTATATGTAAAGTATTTTAAAAAGAATGAAGAAGGTAAAAAAGTTAATCTAGGAGATATTGTGTCTATGGAGATGACTTATGCTACAGAAACTGACTCAGTTTTATTCTCTTCTGCAAGTGCAGGTCAACCGATTCAAATGAGGGCTGATTCTCCAAGATTTGTTGGAGACATTTCACGGGCATTTCTTATGATGCATGTAGGAGATAGTGTGAAATTAATTGCTAGTGCCGATAGTTTTTTCCTAATAACTGCAGGGATGAGTGAACTTCCTCCTTTTATTGATTCAGCAAGTAACTTACATTTTAGCTTTGAGGTGGTTAAAGTTGAATCCTTAGAAGAAATTGAAGCAGCTGAAAAATCTAAAAATTCTGAATCTGAAAATTCAGAAAAGGAACTTTTAAATAAATATTTATCAGAAGAAGGCATTACAACTGAGCCTGAGCCAAGTGGGTTGATTTTTATTTCTACTAAGAAAGGAACAGGCAAGCAAGCTGAAGCAGGAAAAACTGTTAAAGTAAATTATTCTGGAATGTTATTGGATGGAACATATTTTGACACCAGTTTAGAAGAAGTTGCTAAAGCAAATGGCTTGTATAAAGAAGGAAGATCTTATAATCCTCTTGAGTTTCCTTTAGGGCAAGGTAATGTAATTAAAGGTTGGGATGAAGGCATTGCCATGATGAAAGTGGGAGGAACGGCAAAATTGATTATACCTTCAAATATTGCATATGGTGCTAATCCACCACCTAGAACTCCAATAAAACCTTTTGCAACACTTGTTTTTGACGTTGAATTAGTTGATGTAATCGATTAATTATATAAAATATAAAGAATTTAAAATCCTTGAGGCCTAGCTTCAAGGATTTTTTTGTTTCAAATAGACAGAACTTGTCTAAAGCCGACATGAAAAACTGCGAGCAATCTCTTGACCATCCATGCTTCAGCTAATTTTTCTTCCGTAGCAGTATTGCTATGTAATAAAAATGGAGTCTCGCCTGTATAATCAATAATTTACTCTCGAAATTCTCCTGCCAACTTTAGAGCAAGTTCACTGTAAAAAAGTAAAATTTTTATAACAGCCAATAAAATAGTTTATTCACTGTTAGTTGTTGAGAAAGAGTTTAGTTGTAATCTATAAACAGTCAAGCTTTGTTACATTTGTTATTTATTTGATTTAAATATTTTCGACCTACAATTTACAGCAATGGATAAATATGATTTATGTGTGATTGGTGGCGGTCCAGCAGGATATGCTGCCGCCATGAGAGCCATTGATTTTGGTAAGAAGGTAATGTTGGTTGAAAAAGACAAGCTTGGCGGCTATGGCATCTATGATGGAGCATTGGCCTCCAAAACAATGTGGGAATTATCAAATAAAATTAAAACTGTAAAAGAAGAAATTGGTCAAGATAAGCGAATAGATCTTCCTTTTAAGAAAGTAAAGCAAATAATTGATGAAGCACTTTTTGAACGAAAATTTCAGCTTTCTTGTCATTTAAGAATTATCCATGCCGAAACAGGCTTAATAAATTACGAGAAAGGTACAGCAAGCTTTATCTCAGCAAATGAAATTTTAATTACGAAGAAGAATGGGAATTCATTTTCAATATATGCTGAAAATATAGTTATTTCAACGGGAAGTAGCCCTCGTACTTTGAAGGGAATTGATGTTGACGAAAAGGTGATAATGACTTCTGATGGAATCTTACACGTAGATAAATTCCCTAAGAGCTTGGTAATATTAGGGGCAGGGGTAATTGGTTGCGAATTCGCTACCATGTTTTCCAATTTTGGCCAAACAAAAGTTTACTTAATTGATAAGGCAGAAAGAATTCTTCCTTTTGAAGATGAGGATGTTGCCGATATGGTAGCTCATAATCTGGAAGAAAATGGAGTAGTCATTCATAGAGGAGCCAAATTGATCCGAATGGATCATAATGGCGATCACGTTGAGTATGAAATAGAGAATAGTGATGGAACCAAAGAAGTAATACAAGTAGAAAAAGCAATGTTATCTATTGGGCGAGTTCCAAATATTCAATCCTTAAATTTAGAAAACGCTGGTGTTGAAATGAGCAAAAGAGGAATTCATATAGGGGATGAAGACACTAGAACTAACATCCCTAACATTTATGCTGCAGGAGATGTATCAGGTCATTTAGCTTTAGTAAATATAGGTGAAAGGGAAGCTAGACATGCTGTTGTTAAAATGTTTGCTGATTATCCTGTAAAGCCTATACATTATGAGAATATTTCTACCATCATGTTCTTAAACCCAGAGGTTGCTGCAGTTGGTTTAAATGAGCAGAAGGCTTTAGAACTTAAAATTCCTATTCGAGTATCTAAGGTAGATTACTCTACCATTGCACGAGCTATTGCAATGCGAAAAACGAATGGATTCTTTAAGATAATTGTTTCTGATGATGATGAAATGAAAGTTTTAGGAATGCGTGCCGTTGGAGAGCATGCTTCTAGTGCTATTCAAGCTGTTGCATTATTGATGTATATGAATAAGGGAATCGACGAGCTTGCACATATGATTTATCCGCACCCTTCAATTGTTGAGGGAGTTCAAGAATGCGTTAGAATGTTGATCGGTAAATCAATCTATAAGTCTTCAATTTTTAAGGATAAATTGAAGTGTTATAAAATTACTACAGAAGGAGAAAGACTTCCTCTATATACGATTACTGAGAATCCTGTAGAAAATCTCAATCGAGAGAAAATAAGACAGATGAATAAGACGGATTTCCATCAAAGCTGAAAATCTGGATTGTTGTTAAAAGACTCATCTGTAAGTGCTAGTAAAAAGGCTATTAAATCTTCCCTTTCTTGAGTTGTCAAATTTCTAG
Source organism: uncultured Flavobacteriales bacterium (assembly GCA_964410855.1). Classification (GTDB taxonomy): domain Bacteria; phylum Bacteroidota; class Bacteroidia; order Flavobacteriales_E; family Vicingaceae; genus JAVJQS01. The sequence goes on from CAYPJC010000128.1 coordinate 4,593, forward strand.
GTTTTTGATTTGGATCTAGGTTTGAATCCAAATTTGGACTATTCTTGATTCCACTTTCATAATGATCAATAACTTCCTCTAATGTATTAAACCTTCCATCATGCATGTAAGGAGCTGTAAATGATAAGTTCCTTAAGGTAGGGACTTTAAACTTGCCTAAATCTGACGATCTTCCTGTTACAGATGCGAGTCCCGAATCTGGCAATAAATCCAAGCCATTATCCATGAATAAATTATTTGTCCATAGTGGATTAGAGAAAGTCCCGTGACAATGAAAGCAGTCTCCTTTTTCTTCTGCAACAAATAGGTCATATCCTCTTAGTTCTTGAGGGGTAAGGAATGGTCCACCTGGAATATCAATTCCAGCTATCTCTTTTTGAACATATTTATCAACTCTAGAATTACCGCTAATTAACGTTCTTTCAAATTGAGCTAACGCTTTTACTACTAGATTGGAGTCAATTAAATTCGTATTAAATGCCGCCTCAAATAGTGGAGGATACTGTGGGTCATTCTGTAGTTTAGAGCTTACATTAATCCAAGTTTCTTTCATTTCCAATGGATCGGTAACTGGACCAAAGGCTTGTTCCTCAATCGAATTTGCCGATCCATGCCAATTGAACCGCGCTGAAGTGAGAGAAACCCACGCTAGATTAATTAAAGGCATTGCATTTCGTTTACCTAATGTCCCATCTACTCCCTTGCTTAAAGCTATACCTTCGTCATTAAATGATTTCTTTGGATCATGACAGCTAGCGCAAGAAATCGAATTGTCTTTTGAGAGTTTTTTCTCGAAAAATAATTTTTTACCCAAGGCAATTCCTTCAATAGTTTGTGGATTGTCAGATGGAATAATTGGATCCCCAACATAAAAGAAATGAGCAGGTATGGTCAGGTCTATAGGGGTAGGTCCTTGTTTATTCTCGACAACCCCTTCATCATCTTCTTGGCAAGCTGCCAAGAAGATGAGTAGGAACATCAAAAATGATAATTTAAAATTATTCAACTATTATTTTTTTAGCATTGTAAACACAGTCGGGCCATTTTCGTTCAATCTTTTCTGCGCATCATAAATGGGCATAATAGGGGCATTATAAACATTAAAGTCCCATAAGTAAGTGTCTTCATACCACTCATTAATATCCATAATTAAATCAAACGTAAAATCTCCTGTTATGGAAATATTAGAATTTGGAAGCGTTACCTCAAAATGGTTGGCTTCAAATGTCATAGGGCTAACAGTATTATTTCTTGCTGTTCCCATATGAGTCCTAAAAACTTTTGAAGTTCCTACGCTATCGCTTTCATAATCTCCTTCCAAACGCATAAAATGATACCCTCCACCTACCATCTCCGGCCAGTTCCAATTAATTAGGTTTAAATCTGAGTAGGCATTAGTAATATTATCTACTTCATTTAAGCCAAAAGTGAAACTTATGCTAGAATACTCTCCTGCGGGCACTTTCATCGCAGGCATAAAGGATTTTGTTGTGCTATCTTCCATATCGTAATAATGGTAGCCTTCAATAGTAAATGAGGATCCATCAGCCTTGTTAAAGCTTAAGTCTGAAATTAAATACTGTAAACGACTTACACTATAGTTTTGTCCAAAAGCATTGGTGTAGGGTTTGTTTGTTGTATTTAGCATTAAATCAACCCCATTAGACACTGGTGCCATGTTAATAGTAGCTTGATAAGATTGAATTACTGCAGGAGGTCCTTCTTTAGCAGGACCATCATCATCGTCTTCGCAAGCAGTAAATCC
>CAYPJC010000129.1:0-6347 GCA_964410855.1 uncultured Flavobacteriales bacterium
GAAGCCAAAAAAGACAGTTGGTGGATGTATAGTCATCCAATAATTTTGGAGTAAGGGGTTTAGCCCATTTCCTTCAACAAAACTAAGGTAGTTTGGGTTTGAAGTAAAGGGTAAGTTCATCATGTCAGGATGTTCCCGAAGCAATGTTAGGGGGTTACTCCCAATCTGAATATCAAAAACAAAAATTCCAAGTAGCATAGCAGTTAAAAATGCCTGAACTGATGAGAATATCATTAGTACACTACCTTCCCACTTTTTAGCGGTAAAAATTAATATGTTACCAAGTACAATGTTCCAGAAAGCCCAAAGCATGGTGCTTCCTTCTTGACCTTCCCAAAAACAAGAAAGTATATATTTCATAGGTAATTCTGAAGAGCTATGCCGCCATACATAGTAATACTCAAAAGAATGAGAGGCAATTAAGTAGAAGAGAATACCTATTAAACCCAATAATGAAATGGAGTGAATCCGATAAAAAAGTCTGCCCAACTTTTTCCAAGAAGAGAGTTCATTGTTTATACCTGATGCATGATAATAGAATATCATTGCCAATAAGCTCGTAATAAAGCTTATAATGATTAGAATATTACCAATAGCTCCTGCTGCTAAATTTTCTCCTACATATTCTATCATAATACTTAGGAATTGATTTCTGCAGTAATTTCAGTGAGTTCTCCAGCTTCTCCGTCATTATACTTAGAGGGACATTTCATCAGTATTTTGTCTGCTCGAAAATCTTGACCCTCTAATACACCAGTGATAACTACTTGTTCTGAACGTTCAAAATCTTGAGGTTTTGCTCCATTGAAAATCACTTTTTGCTCCATACCATTATTATCGACCATGTAAAAACTAAATTGATTGGCGTTTTCGGAAGGCAAGTAACTGATCTCTTTTTCTTTATTTAATTGCCCTACAACTTGAAATTCTTTACCTGGATTTTTCATGGCTGTAGAAAAATCGGCATAAGTTGCTGCATCAGAAACGGTGCTTATAATTGCACCAATAGCGACAGCTATTACAATGATTGCTAAAATGTGTGATTTCTTCATTTTTTTATATCCTGAATTAGTTAGATTTCAGTTCTTTTTCTAATTTTCTTAGCTTTTTATCAATGCTTATTAAATAAATGATAAGCCCAATTAATATGGTTAATAAAACAGCTACAACTACATATATTTTCCCATTTGACCTCATTTGATCAGCCATCTCAATACTTTGAGCCTTTCCAATTGCAGTTAAAAGCAGAAGTCCTATAGTTAATATAATTTTCATTTGATTCTGTTTGTAAATAGTTAGAATTAATCGTTCAATTTAAAACTCAAATTCCGAATTCGAATTCGAATATTGGCTATCCATAGTCCCAATAATATCCAGGCGATCACCGCTGGATAAAAAACGAGTTTCATATTACTGTCTAAATCATAATTGTTAAATCCAGGATTTCCACCATTACCAGGATGGAGAGAGTCCGTCATTCGTGGTAAAATTCCGATGAAAACTATTAGTAAAACAAAAGCAAAAATGTTGTACACTGCTGAAATTCTGGCTCTTTTTTGCTCATCATCTAATGATCCTCTTAAAACGATATATGCTAAATAGATTAACATAGTAATGGCTGATCCATTAAGTTTCACATCATTCGTCCACCAGGCTCCCCAGGTAAATTTTGCCCAAATACTGCCTGTTATAACTCCTAGTATCCCAAATACAATTCCTGTATTTACTAATTCAATCGCTTTGGTATCATCGGCGACTTTTCCTTTTGAAAGATTTTTTATGCTATAAATAGTGGATAATAAAAACAAGAAAATCATGCTAAACCACATCGGAACATGAAAGTACAAATTTCGAATACTTTCATATAAAATAACCTGCTTAGGAACTTCAATTAGCAGACCACCAACGAGCACGTATATTAATAAAATTATTGCTAAGGCTTTCCACCAGTTTCTCATTGAAAATGAGTGATTTACGTCTATTTGATTAACTAAAAATTAACTTCTCCAAAGGTATGGAAATAATACATATGATAAAGCGATAGTAAGCAAATTCAAGAGCGCAAGAGTGATTATGTAAACTTGGCAATCTTCCCAGCCTAAGCCTAAGCCACAAAGCACACTAGCTTTTATAGAGGTTAATAAAACAGGAAGTAGAATTGGAAAAGATAGAATTGCTGTTAATGTAGAATTATTATTTGTTTTGGAAGAAATTGCAGAAACAAAGGTTAGGGTCGAGGCTATAGCTAGAACTCCAACGAGTAAAACAAAAGAGAAAAGTAGATTGTTTTCAATGGGATTTCCTAGAAGCAGACTAAATAGGCCATACGTCAAGAACCCAATGAACAATAGGGTAATGGAGTTTAATAATAATTTAGAAAATATGATAGAAGAAGGACTTGCAAGACTATAATAGTAATAATAGGACGAACCCGACTCAGACTTAAAGCTATTTATACTAGCATTTGTTGCGGCAAAAACTAAGATGATCCAAAAAAGGGCAATCCATGTGGTAAGTTCTTCAATTTGTGTGAAAATAAGGTAAGAAATAAAAACAGTGGTAACTACGTAAAGTAAAATACCGTTAAATGTTGCTTTTTGTCTAAGCTCTGATTTAAAGTCTTTACTAAGTAGTGCAATTAATTGGGTTGCCAAATGTGCTTTTTTTAAAAATCAAAGGTAATCCAATTATCTAGAATCAGTTATTTTTGAAGGGAAATGAAAAAGCTAGTAAAATATAATTTAAGTTATAAAAAAGAGACTCTCAATTTATTTGATTCAAACGTTCCTGAATTTTTTGATCCTACAGAAAGAGAGCCGTTTGTTGATTTTTTAAGTAAGAAACTCGATTCATATTATATCTATCAATTAAATGATAAAGTTGTTGGAGCAGGGGGGTACTGGAACGAAAATACCCATGAAGCTCGTATTTGTTGGCTTATGATTGATAGGCATTGTCACAAAGAGGGAATAGGGAAATACATGATGAATCAATTACACCATATGATTAAAAAAGAGGGTATATATAATTTAATCACACTTAAAACAGCTCAAGATGCGGAAGGGTTTTATAAAAAATTAGGATATGAAACCACTTATTTTGAGAAAGATCATTGGGCGGAAGGTTTAGATCTATATTTTATGGAACATCCCCTTTGATTTATCCCTTTCATATAAATAGCTTTATATTCTATGAATTCCTACTTTTGAAAAAAGGCTTTTAATGCATTATCAAGAATTATCAGATAATAGTCGAGTTTGGATTTATCAGAGTTCACGAGAGTTAACTGAAGAAGAGACAAAAGAAATTTTAGAACACGGTAATAAATTTATTGCTGCTTGGTCAGCTCATGGAGCGGAATTAAAAGCAGCCTTTCAAATTTTTTATAATCGGTTTCTTGTTTTATTTGCAGATGAATCCCAAGTTAAGGCATCAGGCTGTTCTATAGATTCTTCTGTGCACTTCATTCAAAAAATCCAAGATGCCTATCAACTGGATTTATTCGATCATCTAAATATCGCTTTTAAATCTTCCAATAAAATTGATACACTTCGTATGAATGATTTTCAGCAAGCCTTATCTAAAGGGCAATTAACTGAAAATACGATTGTATTCAATAATTTGATAGAAAGTAAGGGGGAATTTGACGCAGCATGGGAAACTGAAGTCAAGAATAGCTGGCATAAAAAATTATTGACTTAAGCTAAATGGAAAAAGCAGAACAGGTCTATCACTCAATGATGGAAAACGATCACTTTTCGAAATGGTTAAATTTTAGATTAATAACTATAAAAGAAGGTAGCTGTCATCTTGAGTTAACAGTTAGAAAGGATATGTTAAATGGTTTTAGTACTCTGCACGGCGGTGTAGCATATGCCTTTGCAGACTCTGCTTTGGCTTTTGCTTCTAACTCTTATGGTCGTATTTCTCCTTTAATAAATGGAAGCATGAACTATGCTAAAGCTTCAAAGGAAGGTGATGTTTTACGAGCAGAGGCAAAAGTTATTGCTCTTGGAAATAAGAAAGCTGATATTGATGTTAATGTGTTTTGTAATAAAGAAGAAACCCCTTTTTATTTTTTCAGAGGGACCGTCTATAGAACAAGTCAAGAACATAAGCTGAAAATATGATATGTGTATAACCCCCAAAAGATGTAGCTACGAGATAGAACAATATGTTAGCAAATAACAAACTAATACTTTTAGGCTGTATTATTTTTATTCTATCTGATATTGCTTTTTCATTTTACCAACATTATCATACTGCACTTGGCGGCGACTTGGCTCAGATAGTTGTAATCAACCCGGAGCAAGGCGACTATCAAGTCTTGGAAGACCCACTAGGTTTAACTAACGAGACTTATTCTAATCCCAATCGGTTTTTTGCTCATTGGTTTACATCTAGTTATTTTAAGAATATTCCACTTTTACTTCAGGAATTTGTTAACCCAATAACTAGTGTTTATTTAGCCACAGCCTTGTTAAAGATGTCAATACAGCTGATTATGATTAGCTTGTTGACTGTTTTTATTACTGGCCAGTTTAATCTTTTAAAACCAATTAACCTTTTAGGAGCTGCAATTATAACTCCTCTATTTCAAACTCACGGTTTTAATCGTTACATGGGAGTAATTGATCAGTCCATAGTTTATACCCTATTTTATGCCCTCCCATTTTGCCTGATTTTACTCTTTTATCTTCCTATTTATCTAAAAATAAATCAAAAGGCAAAAAAAATAACCCCATTTGTATTTGTAATATTATTATTACTGATTCCTTTATTAACCTTAAGTGGCCCACTTCTTCCTGGAGTAATTATTATAATTAGTTCTATCTATTTAGGATTTTTGACGGTAATTATTTTAAAGGAAAGCGAATCTAATAAATTGATTGTTAAAAAGTTGTGGAAGGAAAATTCGAGCATAATAATCTTATTTATTGTTGCTACAGTTTTTAGTTTATATTCTCTATTTGTTGGACAAAAAAATGTATTAAACCCTGCAGAGGCAATAGGGTTATCTGAAAGATACTCGAATATTCCTAGAGGACTATTTAATCTTATAACTAAAAAACTAGGCCTTCCAATCTTGCTTTTTACCATATGCCTTAACTATATATTCCTCATAAAAAATACATTAGTAGATAATAGAAAACCTATTCTAACTATGTTTAAGTGGGTTTTTATTTTTTCATTATTGTACCTGATCTTACTGCCAATTGGTGGTTATAGAATATATAGACCAAATATTATTCGCTACGATACTTTTCTTCCTATTACATTAGCCCTTATTTTTTTATTTGGTAGTAGTACTATTCAATTGTTGAAGTTTGGAACTAGAAGATTTAACTTGTTTTATCGATCTTTCATATTTGTTGTTCTTTTAATTTTTACCAATGCAGATCGTTTAAGGTCAAATCATTTTGAATGCGAAAGAGAAGCGTTAACTTATTTGAAAAAGGCTAATTATGAGCCTTTTAAGTTGGATGTTAATTGTACAGTTATGGAATGGCAAATTCTTGAAAAACCAGAAAAGTCTAGCCTTAATGCAGGGCTTTTTTACTATTGGAATATAACAAAGAAGAAAAGGCTTTATTATCAATCTAACCATTGAAAACAAAAAGTTGACTAATACCAATTTTCAGTAAATTCAATTACCTCCAATGGCTCTTCTCGGCCCTGATTTCTTATCTTTGAATTAAAGAAAAGTTATGAAGATTGGTATCATTCGGGAAGGAAAAACACCTCCAGATAAAAGAGTCCCTTTTAGTCCAGAGCAGTGCGAAAAAATTATTGCTCAATACCCTCAGGTTGAATTAGTAGTTCAGAAAAGTTCTATTCGAGCATTCAAAGATGCTGATTATGAAAGTTTAGGGATTAAATTAGTTAGTAATTTGGATGATGTAGATGTTGTTTTTGGAGTTAAGGAGGTTTTAATCAATGAGTTTTTGGCCGATAAAACCTATTTTTTCTTTTCACATACCATAAAGAAACAACCCTACAATCGAAAATTGCTTCAGCGAGTTCTTGAACAAAAAATTAAATTGGTTGATTACGAATGCTTAACAGCGAAAACAGGAAAAAGGTTGGTTGGCTTTGGGAAATATGCTGGAATTGTAGGCACTTATAATGCATTTTTAGCTTATGGTATTCGAACTGGTGAATTTGATTTAAAGCCAGCAAATGAATGTGAAGACAGAGAAGAGTTAGAAATAGAGTTGAGAAATATTAAAATTCCATCTAATTATAAAGTAATTATTACTGGATTGGGCAGAGTAGCTGGAGGAGCCATCGATATTCTTAGAAAAATTGGTATCAAACAAGTTAGTCCAAATGAACTTTTGACTCAA
>CAYPJC010000130.1:0-6335 GCA_964410855.1 uncultured Flavobacteriales bacterium
AAAACTCTTAAATTGAACTAAAGTTGATAAGTTAAAATTAAGGGAATTCATTCTAAATTGAATAACTTAATGATAGACGGTGAAATGCTCTTTTGCTTGTTCTTTGTTAAAAAACACTAAGCCCATTTCAAAGCAATCTAACGTGATTTTAACTTTAGGGTGTTTCTTTATTTCCAGCCAGGCTTCTTTCATTTCAGAAGACCAATAAATGTCATCAAATATAAAAACACTTTCATCATGAGCATACTTAAGACAGTGCTCAAAATAGTCTATTGTTGGTTTTTTTTTATGATTTCCATCAAAAAATACTAAGTCAACTTTTCGAAGAATTTTTAATTCTTTTTCGAGAGCATCCTCAAAACTTGCTGTAACCAGTTTTATGTTTTTTATATTTAATTTCTTGAAGTTAATTTCAGCTATTTTGGCAATTTCTTTTGCACCTTCAATGCTTACAACTTTAGAACTAGGATTTGCTTTTGCCATATATGCAGTGCTAATTCCCAAAGAAGTCCCCAATTCTAAAATTACTTTAGGTTTAAAATGATGGACTAAACGGTAGAGTAATTGACTATGTTTTGGGCTTTTTAAAGAGTTTTTAGCAATTTCCGAAATTTTACGACTTGGTTTTTTAGTTTTTTTTGAACCGGCCCCCAAATCATCAATAATTATTCTTTTCTCTGTCAAAAGAAGCTTGGCTCGAATAGATTCTATTTCTTCAAAACTGTAAAATGCAGTTTTCTCTTTAAAAACGTCCTCAATTAAGTCATAAATAAAAGGAGAATGAACCCCGTGAAGATGAAAACATCTAGTTAAGTACTTTATATATTCATAGATCTGTCTAAGCACTTAGTCTTCGGGTTTAATTTGGTTTTTTTCCCAACTTGCGAATTTTTCCAAGTCTTTTTGAATCGATTTGATAACGAATGTAATTAAGGTAATATCATCTAAATAACCGGTTAATGGTATAAAATCTGGTATAACATCAAAAGGGTTTAAGAAATAAACGACTGCAGTTGTGGCGTATATTAACGTTTTCCAGGGTAAATCTTTATACTCTTTCTTAAAGTAAGCTTTAATTAAACGCAAAAGTGTCTGAAAATCAATCCAGACACTTGATAGCTTTTTTTTATTTTTAATACTTTTCTTATAGGCATCTTCTAATACAACTTTTAGCTTCTCTCGGTTCTCAAAAAGCTTGGTCGTTTTTTTTTCCGCTTTGCTAAATCCCTTAGGTTTTTTAGTCTTACCCATAATCAAATTTAAGTTTCAAAATCTTATTACCAAATAAGAACTTTAGAAGAATCGGTATTCACCATTGCATCACCTTTAACGCAGCCAAATGCATTCTTAAATTCATCCATATTTGCTAAAGGTCCAATAACTCGATATTCACCTGGAGAATGCGAATCGGTAGCTATTCTTTTTCTAAGTTCTTCATCGGTCATATTCATGTGCCATACTTGAGCCCATCCTAAAAAGAAACGTTGCTGGTAGGTAAAGCCATCAATTTCAGTTGGTTTTCCTTTTTTTTCTAATTCTTTTTCAAGGGCATAAAATGCAAGGGTTGCACCTCCGAGATCAGCTATATTTTCACCCAATGTCAGTTTGCCATTTACAAAAACACTGTCCATTGGCTCAAAAGAGTTGAACTGTTCGACTACTTTATTAGCCCTGCTGTCAAACTTAGTTCGATCATTTTCAGTCCACCAATTCTCTAAATTACCTTTTGAATCGTATTTACTTCCTTGATCATCAAAGCCGTGTGTAAATTCATGACCAATTACAGCACCTATTCCGCCATAATTTAAAGCATCATCTGCATTTGGAGAGTAGAAGGGAGGCTGTAAAATCCCGGCTGGGAATACAATCTCATTTTTTGAAGAACTGTAATAGGCATTTACTGTTTGTGGCGTCATAAACCACTCATCACGATCTACATCCTTTCCCAATTTATTCATCATATAATTGAAATTGAATTTTGAAGATTCTATTATATTCTGAATCTGGTTATCGGCAACTATGTCAAGAGGGTCATAGTTTCTCCATTTATCAGGGTAACCAATTTTCTTGTCAAATGAATTTAGTTTCTCCAGCGCTTTGATTTTTGTTTCATCGCTCATCCAGCTAAGACCATTAATTCGTTCTCGAAAGACATCCTTCAAATTTTCAACCATCTGGCTAACGTCCTCTTTTGCTTCTTCTGAAAAATGACGCTCCACAAATGCTTTGCCTACTAATTGACCTATATTCCCATTTATTTTTGCTAAAGCTCTTTTCCATCTTGGTTTCATTTCTTTAGTTCCACTAAGGGTTGTCCCATAAAAAGAAAAATTTTGATTCACAAATTCAGAACTTAAATGTGAGGCATAAGTATCTAGCAATCTCCAACTGAAATAGTTTCTCCAATTTTCTAACTTAATATCATTTAAGTAATCATTCAATCCTTTAATAAAATCAGGCTGCGATACGATAACTGATTCAACATCAGTTAATCCTATTACTGAGAAGTATGATTGCCAATCTATTTGATCTGATAATGTTTTTAATTCATCGGAGGTGTACTTATTGTAAGTTGCGTCGGGGTCTCTTCTCTCCACTCGAGTCATTGATATTTCTGCCAAACTTTTTTCAATAGAATAAATTACATTAGCAGTTTCCTCTGAATTTTCTTTCCCTGACAAAGTCAGCATGGCTGAAATATGGGCAATATAGGATTGCTGTATTTTAACAGAATTTTCGTCTTCTTTCAAGTAATAGTCTCTATCTGGTAAACCTAAACCACTTTGGTAGATGTGAGTGATGTACGCTTCACTATTTTTATCATCTTGACCAATGTATATTCCAAATAATGAATTAACTCCGATGGACTTATGATGTGCGCTAAGCATGATTAGCTCAGAGATTGATTCAACTGCATCAATTTTGTCAAACTCAGTATCTAAAGGGCTAATGCCTAGCTGATCAGCTTTTAAAGAATCCATGATGCTGGTATAAAAATCTCCAATTTTTTGCTCCATGCTACCTTTCTTATTTTCTTGGCTTGAGAACTCAATTAGAATCTTTTTGAGTTTAACGTTGTTGGAATCATTTACAACATTAAAGCTGCTCCATCGACTTTCGGTAGAAGGAACAGGGTTGTTTTTTAACCATCCTCCGATTGCAAATTGATAAAAATTATCGCAAGGAGAAACAGTGCTATCTAGGTTGTCCATTGAAAAATAGGTCTCCTCTTGAGTATCGGAGGTATTCTCGCTTTCTTTTTGCTTGTTGTTACAACTTAAAAAACCAAGAATTACCAATGAACTAATAATTATCTTCTTCATAGCTAAAATTTGCTCAAACTTAATTTAATTATTGTCAAATCAATTTTAATCTTATTTAAACGGCAAAAAAAAGGTGTTCCATTTAATGGAACACCTTTTAAAATTAAACGATTAAATATTACTTATCTCAATATCAATTTTTGATTGATGATTTGATTTTCATCAAAAATGCTAATAAAGTAAATCATTTATTCCCACAAGTTAGCTTGCACTAAACTTGCGGGAACGGGGGAACGGGTATCTATCCATTCAACAATGGTCATTGTTAAATAATAACTTTTGTTCTCTTTTATTGTATGTTTTACTCCTTGCTTGATACTCCCAAATTAATGAATAAAATGCTAAATATGGCACTGACGCTCCGCTGGGTTTGTAACCCTGCGGGACTTTTATGACATTGATGTATTAAACAAATTTTTCTTTAACAGTTTAGTTTGCATCAACCAACTTGTAACTATTAGCTTTTTGTTTCCTTTAACATGCCGCAGGATTGCAAATCCTGCGGAGCTGATAATATTTATCACTAGAAATCGTTATCTTTGATAGTATGAATATCGAAACTCGAAAACAAAGCTTGATAGAGCGTTTAAGGAAAATTGAACAGCCTGTTGTTATTGAAGAATTTGAGAAGCTTTTACAACGTGCGGAAATGGAAGCACGAGCGAGAGAATCGCTTAAAGATATTAAAGAAGGAAATGTAATTTCTTTAGAGCAATTCGCTAAAAACAATAGAGTTTGGTTTCAGGAACAGCGTACAAAATAGATATTACTGATTCCGCTGAAAATCGTTTTCGGCGAGTAATAATGCCATATCTACATTTGAATTTTTCGTTTGAGAGAGCTGACCAAATTGAAGGAAATATTAACTTATTGCTAATAATCCAAGGAGAGGAACTAAAGAGACATCTCTAGATAATGTGTCAAAAGACTTCCGATTTATTCTGATAAGAGAAAGCAGGAATATGGAATTAAAAATCATCTACTTTATTAATGAAGAGGAAAATATCGTTTCAATTACTGATTTTTTTCCCACTAATATGAGACCTGAGAGTATGCTAAATAGGTAGTGACTTATGATCGAAAAAAAAGTAACATTCGATAGAGGTCATAACTTCTCTATCAGTTGACTCTGTTAAGTGCAAAATTTTAAAAAGTGATATTGAAATTAATGACCTAGCTAGCACTACAACTTTCGATAAAATAAACTTTGGGAAACCAATTATTGACAAAGTAGCGACTTTCTTTGTGGAGTATGTAACGATAATCTTTGGGTCGGTCTGACAAGTAAGGTTCTTTACTACCTCTATTGGGCATTTGCTGCAATGATTTTACTTTTTTATCAATGGCTTTTTGTATTTCTAATCCTCTTTTTGAACTAAAGAATTTTTTTAAATAAGGCAGAATCGTTACAGAATGCCTACCAAAAGCAGGCTCGGTAACGATTACTTCGTATTGCTTGTCAACCATTCAGTACTTTTTCTAGAAAACTCTTCTAAGCTCATTACTTTATCTTCTTCAATTGCTTCTTCTGACTCTAAGGCTCTTGATTCCATTTCTAAGCGAATTAATGTATCGTCTAGTTGCTTTAAAGCTCCTATTTCTCTAATTCTCATTAAACGATTAATCAGCTCATATTTCTTTAATTGTATGTCTATTTGTAAGTCCATCATTTTAGGGTTTCAATACTACCAAAGTTAAGCCTTCTATTGTAATGGATGGTATTTTAAGATTTGATCTTTCAATTCTTCAACTTGGGTTTGCTTGTATCTTTCGGTTGTACTTGGATATTTATGGCCTGTAAAGACTTGTGTTAGCCGAAGGTAATTGCCTTAATTATTATTCATACTCGATACCTTTGAGCTATTAATAACTAAAAAACGAATATTTATGAGCGCAACTAATCAGCTAATGCTTTTAGAGTAAATATGCTTTATTTTTTAAAACCACACAATACAATTGTGTGGTAGCGGGCTAACGCTTTTTGTTTCCTTTAACATGCCGCAGGATTGCAAATCCTGCGGAGCTGAGACATTAGAAGCTATTCCCTTATACTTTTTATTAACTTCAAATTGGTTTCATTAGGTATTGATAAAAAGTAAGTTAGAGTATCAGAATAAATCTCAGATTCCGATAAGATTGCCTCATCTTTATTATCAACCCCATATTTACTTATATGAAATATATTGATCTGCTTAGTATTCTGAAAAAAATCAAACTCAGCATAGTAAGATGCATGATCATAATGCTGAGTACTTCCTTCTATTCCATTTTCATTTTTATCCAAAGTAATTCTACTTTTCTTTCCCTGATTAACTCTAATAATCTTACCCTGAAAATGAAAAGCAAGATAGATACTATCTGTAAATGATTTATTATGCTCCCTATTTAAAGTTAAATAAATTGTATCTTGTTTAAACAACTCTTCAACATTTGTAGAAGAAGTCACATAATACTTTTTATTCTGAAAATCATCATTTATAACATGTTGATTATTCTTACAAGAATTAATAAGAACTAAAAGACTTAAAATCCTGATATATAAATTCATCTTAATTGTCATTTTGTTGAAAGATTAGGTTTTGAAAGCACGCCAAAATTCCCTCCATATACATGAGTACGAGATATTTTAAGTCTAGTTGTTCCACTATTAACTCCTGAATTAATTAATAAAGAACGACCAGCACTTGCTCGACCGCTTAATAAATTACCTAATGTATAAGAAGAACTTGTAACTCCATTAATAGTATATCCTCCAAAACCCCCCGTTTTATTTTTCTCACTCAATAGAGCAGGAGTTGATCCTTTTAACATAATTGAAACATTTTTATTTATGCTAAAGAGCTTATTGATTTGGCTAGCTACGATATTTGCATTACCATTTCCATTCAAAGTATTAGTATTACCAATAAATGTAGCTGACAACATTGGAATGTTATTTCCGGTAGGGTTATATTTCTTAGTTTGCACAGGCACTTCATCACCTATAGTAGGAGACCAATTACTAATCGAAGA
>CAYPJC010000131.1:0-686 GCA_964410855.1 uncultured Flavobacteriales bacterium
AAATAGGCAGAGTCAAGGTTATAGAAGGGATTATTTTTTTTACTATATATTAAGGATAGCCCGTATGGTGCTGAAACAATATCACTGCTGACCGCTTTTTCAAATAATTCTTTAGCGCCAAAATAATCGTAATTCTCAAGAGCTTTAAATGCCTTATCTATTTTTCCAGCCCATAACAAATTGCATATCAGTAGAATAATTAAGGTAATAACAGTTCTTTTCATAGTAATATTTGAACGCCAAAGGTATTGAAACAAACCTTTTGCAGATGTATTTCGTCTAAAGAAGTATATTTTTAACTAAATGAAGCAAATCAGTTTTGCCTTTCTTGTATTAATCATCCTAATCTCCTCCATTCTTTTCGGATGCAAGAAGAAAGAAGGTACCGAATCTAGTTCTGATTTAAATCTCAAAACATACGACTTAATTGAAGTTAAATCTTCGGGTAAGCTGAGAGCCTTAATCGACAATAGTTCTACTAGTTATTTCGTTTACAAAGGAACTCCAATGGGCTTTGAATATGAATTATTATCAAGATTTGCAAAGGCTATAAATGTTGAGTTAGTTGTAGAGCCTATTAATGAATTGGATTACATAATAGATTCACTCTTGGCATATAAAGGAGATGTAATTGCAGCAAATCTAACTGTAACCAGAGATCGGGCTCAGAATGTTTCATTTACAAA
>CAYPJC010000131.1:702-6330 GCA_964410855.1 uncultured Flavobacteriales bacterium
ATCCGTTCGAAACAAGTACTTATCCAGCGATACCCCAGCAATAAAGACTTGAAAGGCAATCTTCAATTAATTGAAAGGCCATCAGAGCTGATGGGGAAAAATGTATATGTTCGAAAGAATTCGTCCTTCTATAACCGTCTTCAAAATCTGTCAGAAGAAATCGGGGGAGAAATTTATTTAAAAGAGGTTGCCGGAAATGTAAGTGTGGAGGAGCTGATAAAAAAAGTTTCTAAGGGAGAAATTGATTACACCATAGCTGACGAGCATGTTGCTAAGATAAACAAGGCCTTTTACCCCAATTTACACATCAAAACTGCCATAAGTTTAGAGCAACAAATAGCTTGGGCTGTTAGAAAAGAATCCCCTGACTTGCTCATTGCGATGAATGAATGGTTGCGAAATTTTAAAAAAACAACAGATTATCGAGTCATTTATTTAAAATACTTTGGAAATACAACACTTTACAGAACTAGAGTAGGTAGTCAACTATTTACATCCAAAAGTGGGCAACTAAGTCCTTATGATGCAATTGTTAAGAATCTATCTAAAGAAACAGGATGGGATTGGAGGATGTTGACATCATTAATATACCAAGAGTCACAGTTTAATCCAGAGGCAGTATCTTGGACTGGTGCACAAGGGCTAATGCAGTTAATGCCTACTACGGCTGCTGAATTTGGAATTGATTCAATGGCTGGTCCAACTCAAAATATTAAAGCAGGAATTGAATATCTCCAATGGATTGAAAAACAGTTTGTGGAGAAAGTTGCAGACACAAGGGAAAGAAAAAAGTTCGTTCTAGCTGCTTATAACGTGGGCTTAGGCCACGTTTTTGATGCCATGAGACTTGCTGATAAATATGACAAACAAAATGATGTTTGGGATAAAAATGTTGCAGAAATGCTCCTTAATAAGGCTCAACCTAAGTACTACAAAGATAAAGTAGTTTATTATGGCTATTGCAGAGGAAGTGAGCCATACAAGTATGTAAACGAAATACTTTCTCGCTATAAGCACTACAAAAACATTACTGAACAATTGAGTGAATTGTAGTTTTAATGGAAGTAAAAGCTTGTTCCTATCTTGTTTTACATTTTCATTAAGCTAAACCATTAATGATTCTCTTACTTTTGCCTTCATGGCAGAAAACCCTGAATTTTCAATCTTTACTTTATCCAATGGTCTTCGAGTAGTTCATAAACATGTTCACTCAGCAGTTGCCCATTGTGGGTTGATGATTAATGCAGGCACAAGAGATGAGTTAAATAATGAATACGGTTTGGCCCATTTTATTGAGCATGCTATTTTTAAAGGAACAAAAAAAAGACGATCATACCACATATTGAATAGACTAGATAGTGTTGGTGGGGAAATAGATGCCTATACTACCAAAGAAAATACTTGCTTTTACGCCTCCTTTCTAACTGAATACTATGATCGAGCTATCGAATTAATTAGCGACATCACACTTAATAGCACTTTTCCCGAGAAGGAGATGCTTAAAGAAAAAGAAGTTGTTTTGGATGAGATCAATGTGTACCAGGATAGTCCATCCGATCAAATATATGATGATTTTGAAGCTCAAGTGTTTTCCAATCATGAACTTGGAAACCCCATATTGGGAACTGCAGAAAGTATTCGAGAGCTCAAAGCATCAAACATTCGAAGCTTTATGAGTCGCTTGTATCAATCAGAAAACATGGTTTTTACAAGTGTCGGAAATATAACAGAAAAGCGACTTAAAGTGAAACTTGAAAAGCATTTTTCAGGTCTAAAAAAAGATTCGCTACAACAAAAAAGGAATCCGTTTAAGACGAACAATCCGCAAACCAAACATCAGAAAAAGAATACCAATCAAACCCACTGCATTATGGGCAAAGCTGTTATGGGAGCAGATGACCCAAAGCGCACAGAATTTATTCTTCTAAACAATGTACTTGGCGGCCCAGCAATGAATTCAATTCTTAATTTAAAAGTCAGAGAAAAGTATGGCTTTACCTATAACATAGAATCTAACTATTCAATGTATTCCGATTGCGGGCTTTTTTCAATTTATTTGGCCTCAGACCCTAAATACATGGATAGGTGTGTAAAAGCCACTATTAAAGAATTAAGACAATTATCTAGGCAAAAATTAAGTGTAAACAAACTTCATTTAGCGAAACAACAATTAAAAGGACAATTAGCAATCTCCAGGGAAAGTAACAACGGTTTAATGCTGACCTATGCTAAAAGTTTACTTCAGCATAATAGAATTAATAACTTAAAGGAAATTTACGAGAGAGTAGATTCTATTAATGCAAAGGATATCTTAGAAATGGCGAACAAACATCTAAATCCTGAGAGTTTTGACTTCTTGTATTATGATGGAAATTAATTTCAGCTGAATCTACTGAGAAATTGAATCTTTAATTTTTCCCACTACCAACTTATCGATAGGAAAAGTAAGCTCATCCTTATGAAGATGAGATATATCTCTCCAATAGAATTTATTTCTTTCCTGATCATGAGCTTGCACTCCATCTATAATCTCATCTATTTGACTGCTTGTTATGTAATAATATATGCTTATCAATTGTTCTTTATGACTAAACGCTGAAAGTTGAAAAAAATCTGTTGTGTAAAAATGATCTCCAACTTCAATTTCAATATTTAGTTCCTCTTTAAACTCTCTTTTTAAGCAATCTTTTATCCCTTCTCCAAACTGGTGGCCTCCTCCAGGGAATTTAACAAACCGCTTTCCTGACATTTCTTCTTCTGAAAGAAGCACTTCATTTTTATGATTTACTAAAATGCCATATACACGCACATTATACTTTTCAATTTTTGAATCCATTTAACAATATATTTGAATGTTTGCGTTTTTGTTTAAATAAAGTGACCCATACAATTTTACTACTTTTGCAGCCGTGAAAATAATACCCTTAATTCTATTTCTCATTTCCTTCTTAGGGGTAATTAATTTGAATGCTCAAAATAAGAATACTACCGTTGAAGGCACTATAAAGAGCCAATCAGGAGAAATAGTTGAAGCTGCTAGCATATCTGTTAATGGTAAAGGCTCGGGATCAATAAGTAATCGAGAAGGTTTTTTTTCAGTGGAAGTCCCTTCTGATTCTAATTTCACACTATTTATAACCCATATAAGTTTTCAGACAGTTCGAATGAACCTCTTATTAAAAGAAGGAGAAAAGAGAACTCTTTCATTTACGTTAACTCCATCTGATTACAATTTAGATGAAATACAAATAGAAGAAGAGAAGAACAGGGCAAAGCCCATGGAAAGCATTGACCCTAAAAATATCAAATATATACCTTCTCCAAATGGAAGCTTTGAAGCTATAATTAAAACCCTCCCCGGTGTATCTTCTAACAATGAGTTGACATCCCAATATAATGTTAGAGGTGGTAATTTTGACGAAAATTTGGTTTATGTTAATGATATTGAAATTTATCGCCCTTTTCTAGTTCGGAGTGGTAATCAAGAAGGTTTAAGTTTTATTAACCCTGATTTAATCCAAAGTATTGATTTTTCTGCAGGAGGCTTTGAATCAAGGTATGGAGATAAAATGTCTTCTGTTTTAGCTGTAACTTATAAAGAACCTAAAAAATTTGCAGGATCAGCGACA
Organism: uncultured Flavobacteriales bacterium; assembly: GCA_964410855.1. GTDB lineage: Bacteria > Bacteroidota > Bacteroidia > Flavobacteriales_E > Vicingaceae > JAVJQS01. The sequence goes on from CAYPJC010000131.1 coordinate 4,332, forward strand.
GGAAGTTTACAAGGAGGATCAATCCATATAGAAGGTTCACCAGGGAATCACAGATTCACTCACATAAGTGGAATTCGATACCGTAGTAATCGATATATATTAGGAAGCCTAGATACTGATGGCGACTACAGACCGACTTTTACTGATATTCAGACCTATATGACTTATGACATCTCTGATAAATGGGAGATTGGTTTTCTAGGCAATTATGCTAGAAACAAATATGAGTTTGTTCCAGAAACAAGAGAAACGAACTTTGGTACAATTCAACAGGCACTTCAATTAACCATCTTTTTCGAAGGTCAAGAAATCACCGACTTTGAAACTTATTTTGGAGCCTTGACTAATACCTTCAAACCTACTCCTAATCTCACACTTACTCTTATCACCTCAGCATTTCGATCGTTTGAAACTGAAACCTTTGACATTTTAGGGCAGTATTTCATCAATGAACTTGAACGTGATTTTGGTAGTGATGATTTTGGTGACGTTGCTTTTAACCGTGGTGTTGGTTCTTTCCTCGATCATGCACGAAATTACTTAGATGCGTCTGTTTATAATGTTCAGCATAGGGGAAAGCTAATTGATGAAAAAGGAAATTGGGAATGGGGTTTAAGAGCACAACATGAAGAAATTATAGACGAGCTTAAAGAATGGAATTTAATTGATTCAGCCGGTTATTCACTTCCACAGTCTCCTCAAAAACCTGGACAATCCCCTCAAAGACCTATAGAATTGAATCTCTTTAGTAGTTTTAGAGCTAAAAACACTTTAATTTCTAATCGATTAATGGCATATGGGCAGAGAACCCTTCGCTGGAAAGATGGATCGAGTAACGAATACATTTTAACTGGCGGAATACGTGCCAATTACTGGGACTTTAATCAAGAAACAGTTATTAGTCCTAGAGCCAATATAGCTTTTAAACCAAAATGGGATAGAGATTTCTTATTTAGATTCAGTACTGGCTTTTATTATCAACCTCCATTCTACAGAGAATTAAGAGATTTTGAAGGAAATTTAAATGAAGATATAAAAGCGCAACGATCTATTCATTTTGTTTTAGGTGCAGATTATAATTTCAAAGCTTGGAATCGCCCATTTAAGTTTATTGGGGAGGCCTATTATAAGAAGATGAGCAATATTATTCCATATGAGCTCGACAATGTTCGTATAAGGTATTACGCAGAAAATTCGGCAGAAGCTTATGCAATTGGTGCTGATTTTAAAATAAACGGTGAATTCGTTAAAGGTGTTGATTCTTGGGTAAACGTTGGTATTTTAAGCATCAAAGAAGATATAAATAATGATTTCTACTTTGATTACATCAATAGTGAAGGAGAAAAAATAATTCCAGGCTTCACTTTAAATGACACTCCAGTTGATAGCACTAAAGTTGAACCCGGCTATATTCCAAGACCAACAGATCAGCGGATTAATTTTAGTTTGTTCTTTCAAGATTACTTTCCCAAAAATCCAAGCTATAGAATGAGCCTTACATTTCATTATGGCAGTGGGTTACCTTTTGGCCCACCTTCAAATGAACGTTATAAGGATACTTTAAGAATGCCGGCCTATATTCGAGTTGACCTTGGTTTCTCCAAACAATTATTAAGTCCAGAAAAAAAAGTAGGACCTAAAAGTCCTTTCAAGCATTTTAATTCTATTTGGCTAGGACTAGACATTTTCAACTTACTTCAACGCAATAATGTTCTGTCTTATTTATGGGTTACTGATGTCACCAATAGACAATATGCTGTGCCAAATTATTTAACCTCTAGGCAGCTCAACTTGAGGCTGCAGATTGAATTTTAGTCAAAACAAGGGTTGCAGATTGCAGCCCTTTTCAATTATATATTTGACATTAATCTATTTTACCACAGAAAGCTTCTTAGTATTAATTTTGTCTTCAATTCTCATGTTTTTTAAAAATATTAAGGCAGCGAAAAATAAGGAAGAAGTAAAAAGTCAATCATTAAGTGAAGATTCCGAGTATTTA
>CAYPJC010000132.1:0-6303 GCA_964410855.1 uncultured Flavobacteriales bacterium
GTGCAACAAGTAGTTTCAGCTTTACCCGCATTTAATCTTGCTAAGATTATTGAGAAAGAATTCGAAGATTTATCCAAGCATTTAAAAAAAATCCATTACACGAATGCTGTTGTGCTTCATTTAGGGTTTTCAAAAAAGGATGTAGGATTTAAGCAAGAAGCATTTGGAGTGCTTAGCAGAAAAGCTGAAAAAGTCCCTTTCTTAGGCGTATTATTTAATTCTCGGTTTTTCCCTCATACTTCTTCAAATCCCGAAGAAGAATTAATTACTGTGATATGTGGAGGAAGTCGATATCCAGAGTTTATTCGTAAAACCGATGCTGAAATTTTAGAAGAGGTAGTCCTATCAATTAAGCAAGTCTTGAATATAAAAGGGAATCCAAGCTTTTCAAAAGTAATTAAGTGGGAAAACGGTATTCCACAATATGAATTGGGTTATGCTTCGATAGAAAAAGCTATGATAGACTTCCAAACCGAGAATACCAACTTTCACCTTTTAGGGAATTTCTACAATGGAATCTCTGTAAGTGATTGTATAAAAAATGCCATACATTTAGCATCTAAAATAAGTTAGGTGTTTTTCTATCTCTCTAAAATTATTTATTTTTTTCTTCAACCAATTGTTTGGGTGATTGCTTTTCTATTCTTAGGAATAATCAGCAATTCATCAAAAAGAAGAAAGCGTTTAATTGTTGGAGCAATATCTACTTTAATTATATTTTCCAATCCTTTTATTTTTCATGAATTTGAAAGAGCTTGGGAAATACCGACTTCAACTAGTTTTGAGCAAGAGGACACGATTGATGTCGCTGTGATACTTGGAGGAATATTATCATTAAACCCAAGTAACGACCAATTAGATTTTCATTCAAATTCAGATCGATTTTTAAGTATCCTTCCTCTCTACTTTGAAGGCAGAGTTCGAAAATTATTAATTTCCGGGGGCTCCGGAAGTTTGCTGCAAGAAGAGGTAGAAGCTGAATTACTTGGCAAGTATTTAATTTCAATTGGAGTAAATAAAGATGACATTTTATTGGAATCAAAGTCTAGAAACACTTATGAAAATGCTCTTTTTTCAAAAGAACTAATTCAAGACAATCTTAGCTTTAAAAAGATTCTACTTGTTACTTCTGCTATCCATATGAAACGGTCTTTACTATGCTTTAATAAACAGGGCATAGCCGTTATTCCATTTAGTGTGGATGGGGTTGAAAATCGAAAATTCTACCCAGACGAATTACTTTTACCAAAGGCAGAAATTTTATCGGATTGGTACCATCTTTTTCATGAATGGATTGGGCTATTAGTTTATAGAATTGCGGGCTATTGTTAAAAGAAAAGCACCAATTTGATTCATCATTATGCCAACGATCATGTTGCAATTTTAAATTTTCTAATACTGACATATTGTGAATTTAGTGAAAATAATGTACCTGCACATATCTAATTTACTTGCTTTGCATCCAACGCATTAAAAATTTATTATAGGTTTCATAATATGGCTTTTCAACGGCTGCATTGTAAAAAACCATTTCTTTTTCTACCAAAGCTGCCAATGCTCTGTTTACACTTGAAGGTGTTCCGAAATTATTTCCTTTAATAAAATCATTTGAATTGGGGTGAAACAGTCGCCCTGCCTTCGAAACTGCTTTTAGTACTTTCCATTGAAATTCTGATAGTAAGTTTCGATATTGATAAAATCCATTTTCAAGCAATTTTAAAACTTCTGCCGATGTCTCTTTTACCTGATTCAGCTCAATGTTAACTAGCCCGGTTGCAAAGAGTTGATTGCATAAATATTGAACATAAAAGGTGTGACAAAGCGTCCAATCGCAAATAAAATCTAAACTTTCTTGAGAGATGGTTCTTTGGTGTTTTTTAAACATTTTTCGAATAAACTTCTGATACTTTATATTTGGAATAGTTTCCAAGTGAAGGTTTGAGCAGCTCGCAAAAAAAGGTCGTTTGGCGTTATTAAACAATTCGTGCATCATTTTTTGGTGACTTCCACAAAATATAAAATTTGTGTTCTTTAATTGCTGAATTTGAGTTCGGATAATTGCATCGGTATTTTTCTCAGGATACTCTAAAATTTGTTGAAACTCATCGATTGCAATAAAAACACTTACACCTTGTTCATCAATAAATTGAAATAGTTGTTGAATGGTAGATTTCTTTTGTGCCTCCAGTTGATGATTAAAACTCAAAGCTGGAACTCCTGTTAATTCGTCGAAACTTATAATTGGCCGCATGGACTGAATAGTGGTAATTATTTTTTTACCAATTGATTGTTTGACCGGAAAAGCATTATAAATTGAAGTTGCCAAAGCATTGCCAAACTCCTCCAAGCTTGAAGTTCCGAAGATGTCTAAATAAATACAGACTGTACTCTTTCGGCTTTTTAGTTTATAGAAAACGTGTTTTACTAATGCTGTTTTACCTAACCTTCGATAGGAAAATAGGCTAGTATTTACTTGATTCTCTAAATTTCTAATTAATACTTTTGTTTCCTTCTCCCGATCGCAAAAGTGTTCTGCCCCATAGTAATTCGTTAAACCAAAAGGATTAAAAGCCTCTTTTTTCATGTCAAACTTATTTTAACCAAAAATACACATTCTGTATTACACATTTTGTATTACACATTTTGCGTAATACATTTTGCGTAGCAAAATATATATTTAAAAAGAAAGCCGCATAAAGCGGCTTTCTTTTTAAATATCTTGAATGGTTAGGCAGTTATTCCCATTAACTCAGCCATCATTTTTCCAATAACCGCTGGAGATTCTGCAACAGAAATACCACATTCTCTTAAAATCCTCATTTTTGCTTCTGCCGTATCATCAGCACCGCCAACAATAGCACCTGCGTGTCCCATTGTTCTTCCTGCAGGAGCAGTTTGTCCTGCAATAAACCCTACAACTGGCTTCGTACCGTGCGCTTTAATCCAATTGGCAGCATCTGCTTCCATAGAACCTCCAATCTCACCAATCATGATAATACCATGAGTTTCAGGGTCGTTCATTAATAATTCAACAGCCTCTTTAGTATTTGTACCAATAATAGGATCTCCACCAATACCGATAGCAGTTGTAATGCCTAATCCGGCTTTTACCACTTGATCAGCAGCTTCATACGTTAAGGTTCCTGATTTAGAAACGATACCGATATTTCCTTCTTTGAAAACGAAACCTGGCATAATACCAACCTTAGCTTCTCCTGGAGTAATTACTCCCGGACAGTTAGGACCTATTAAACGACAATCTCTATTTGAAATGTAATTCTTAACCGCAATCATGTCTTTGGTAGGAATTCCTTCCGTAATACAAATGATTACTTTAATTCCTGCTTCCGCAGCTTCCATGATAGCGTCAGCTGCAAATGGAGGTGGAACAAAAATTATAGTAACATTTGCTCCAGCTTTTTCAACAGCTTCAGTCACGGTATTAAAAACAGGCTTATCTAAATGTGTTTGACCGCCTTTCCCAGGAGTTACACCACCCACTACATCGGTGCCATATTCAATCATTTGCCCTGCATGAAAAGTTCCCTCGCTTCCGGTGAAACCTTGCACAATCACTTTTGAATTCTTGTTTACTAAAACACTCATATTTAATTTCTTTAAGGTCTATTTTATGCGCGCTCAAAATTATAGTTTTCAAGCGTGAGAAACAATGGTTAATTGATGAATGATTCATTTTTGTTTCCTAACCAATCCATAATTTTTATTCCCCAATATTAATGAACGCTAGGCAAAGAAACGTAGGGGAATTTGAAACACTGCCCTTTCGGTTTACCACTCAGCCAAGCCAAATATTTTTATTATTAATTTTCTTTTTTCATTATCAAAATTTTCGTTTGGCGGTTTTCAATTGAAGCTCTGAACTTCCAATTTGCCACCAAAACCCTATGTTTTTTTAGCCATTGTTACCCACCGTTTTTATTGTTTTTCAGGGCTGGCAAAGGCATACTCTTTGACAAGTTTTGGCTCATGCAGTTGGCTTTTTGAGCGACTTGGCAATGTGTATGACTTTTAGCGTTGGCATTTTGTTATATCTATTCATTTGTAATCCACTTAGGTATCCCAGAGTTTGGTTCATTGTTGCTGTCAGATGAATCGTTCTCTTCTTCCTGATGGGTATTTAATAGGCTGTCTTTTGTTTTTTACAGTTTTAAACTTCCTAATCACCCCCATAAATTCCTCTCCGTACTTTTTCATTTTGTTCATTCCCACTCCGGAAATTGCCAAAAACTCATTTTCTGTAACAGGTAAAACACTCGCCATTGCTTTCAATGATTTATCAGTAAAAATAATGTAAGCTGGCATCTTTTCTTTTATAGAAAAGGAATACCTCAACTTTTTTAATTCAGTAAATAAATCCGTGTTTACTTCTCCCTCGTCTGTCATTTTCATGACCTTTGGCTTCATTCCATTTTTCTCTTTAGCAATTATTGGTAAAGTCAATTTTATGGATTGTTCGCCTTTTAGCACTTTCCATCCAATTGGTGAAATCTTTAATGCAGAACGTTCGCTATACATAATCTCAATCAACCCTTGATTTGCCAATTGAATGATGTAATCTCGCCAATCAAAAAAACTTACGTCATTCCCTACTCCATAGGTTTTGAGTTGGAAATAGCCTCCCGCATTTACCTCAGCATTATTGGAGCCTCTCAACACATTAATTAACATCGTAATCCCTTCCTTCTCTTTCATTCTCACAATTCCAGAAAGCGCTTTCTGAGCCAATAAAGTTCCGTCAAAGTCCTTGGGTGGATTGTCACAAACATCACAATTTCCGCAAGCTTTGGTTAAATGTTCTCCAAAATAAGAAAGCAGTATTTTTCTCCTACACGATTTTGCCTCAGCAAATTGCAACATTCGGCTCAATTTCTCCTTTTGCATAGTTGAATTTGCACCACCGTCCGCAAACTGACTGTACAATACAAAATCCCTCATATTATAATACAATATTGTTTCAGAAGGCAGTCCGTCACGACCAGCCCTTCCAATTTCTTGGTAATATCCCTCTAAGTTTTTTGGTAAATTATAGTGAATCACCCAGCGCACATTCGATTTGTCAATTCCCATCCCAAAAGCAATCGTAGCCACAATTATTTTGGTGTCGTCATGTATAAATTCCGTTTGCACTTGCTCTCTATCCTCAGGATTCATTCCCGCATGATAAAACGCTACCGAATGCCCATCCTCTTTCAAATAATTGGCTACTTCCTCAGTATTCTTTCTGCTTAGGCAATAAATGATTCCACTTTCATTCTTTTTTCGTTCCACAAATTGCGCAATTTCTTGCAGTTTTTTCTTTTTAGCAACTTGTCCTCTTACTTCAATACTTAGGTTTTTTCTATCAAAAGAAGAAATAAATAACTTGGAGTCTTTCAGTCCCAATTGTTCTTCAATATCCTTTCTGGCCGACTTATCTGCAGTGGCAGTTAAAGCCATAAACGGAATCTCTGGCAAGGAATTTCTAAACGCTTTTAGCTGCGTATATTCTGGTCTAAAATCGTGTCCCCACATGCTTACACAATGTGCTTCGTCAATGGCTACTAATTTTATATTCAAATTTTTTAGCCAAGTGTTACTCACCGAAATCAATTTCTCTGGCGATAAATAAAGCAACTGAGTTTCGCCTTTCGTAGCTCGATCAATCACATCATTTTCGGCTTGTGGAGAAATAGAACTATTAAAAAAATCTGCTTTTATTCCGTTTGATTGTAGTGCCTGAACCTGATCTTTCATCAAAGAAATAAGGGGTGAAACCACAATTGTAATTCCATCAAAACACAAGGCTGGAATCTGAAAACACATCGATTTCCCTCCACCAGTTGGCATCAGTACAAAACTATCGTTTCCTGCTAAAGTTCGGTCAATAATTTCTTGTTGCAAAGGACGAAATTCATCGTAACCAAATACATTCTTTAATAGCATTTGTGGATTCTTTACCATACTTAGCTTTTGTTTTATTTTTTGTTCGTTAGCATTTGGGCAGGCATACTCTTTGACAAGTTTTGGCTCGTGCGGTTGGCTTTTGAGCGACTTGATCCCGAAAACTTTCGGGATGTATGACTTTTAGCGAAGGCAATTACACACGATTTAACTCGTCCATTAAAGCTTTACGTTGTGGGTATTTCTTTTTAAACAATTCTATCAATTCATTGACTTTGTCATTTCCTCCCAATTTTTTCATTCTCCGCAAATATTTACAGGCAGTTTGATAATGGTTTCGCCCAATATATTTTTCAACGTAATTTATAATTCTTTCACTATACAATTCAATCAATTCAGAAG
>CAYPJC010000133.1:0-6270 GCA_964410855.1 uncultured Flavobacteriales bacterium
ATGGGTGCTAGAGCAAAAAATAACTCCTCCATCTTGGTATGGAGTTAAGTTTTTCAATGTTTATGGTCCTAATGAGTTTCATAAAGGAAGAATGGCTTCAGTAATCTTTCATGCATTTAATCAGATATCGGATACCGGTAAAATGAAATTATTTAAATCTCATCACCCAGATTACAAAGATGGTGAGCAAAAAAGAGATTTTATTTATGTGTGGGATTTGGTAAATATTTGTCATTGGCTAGCAGAAAATAAACCAGAGAGCGGTCTTTACAATATCGGTACTGGCCATGCAAGAACATTTGTAGATTTAGTAAAAGCAACTTTTGCTTCTATGGGTAAAGAAGCTGATATCAGTTTTATTCCAACTCCTGAAGATATTAGAGATAAGTATCAATACTTCACCGAAGCGGATATGAGTAAGTTGAAGAAAGCAGGCTATCCCCATCCTTTTCATACCTTAGAAGAAGGAGTGGGAGACTATATTACGAAGTATATGAAAGGGCATGAATATTACTAGATGTTCCGAATAAATAGACTTTTTGAACTTCTACTTCATAGCACATTTTTTGTGCTCATTATTTTGTCAGTCGTCTTATATAAAGAAAGGCTGTTTGCCGACGCATCTTATTACTTTTTTTACGCCATAAATACAGGTTGGTTTCATGTTGAGCATGGAAGAATTGTGCTTGGTATTTCTCAATTTTTTCCTTTACTAGCGTATTATTTAGGCTTTGGTTTAAGAGAGCTCATGCTGATTGGTTCAGTTGGGCATGAATTGTTTTACTACGGGATTTGTTTGCTCTTGTATTACAAAATGAAAGATAAAGGAGGAGTACTGCTTGTTTTGTTAATTCATCTCATAGGTCAACTTTGGCTGTATTATAGTCCTATGCTAGAGATTTGTTATGGTTCGGCTTTAGCTGTATTGTTTTATTCTATTCTTAATTCGGGGAAGTACCGGGATGATAAGTGGCTAATTTTTCTACTTATTCTTCAATGGTTTGTCATGAGCAGCCATCCGGAGAATTTTCTAATTATTCTTTTCGTTATTCTTTTTGATATCCTAAATCGTGGCTTCAAAAAGAGAATACATCTAATCACTTTTGCTTTTTTTATAGTATCCATTTTCATTGAGATACTCACTTTTAGTGAATATGAAAAAGGGCATGTGAATAACCAAATAGATGATTCCGCATCATGGCTGAATTTATTCCAGTTTGATTATTTAAAAAAGCTATTACTTCTTTTTGCTGAATACTTTCCAGAGCTTATATTTTTCACTATCGTTTCAGTTATTCTGCTTTTCGTTAAAAAATCATTTAAAAAAGTAACTCTTTTTCTTGGAGCCTCAGCTGCCTTGATTTTTGTGGTCAATCACAAAGCCATTGCCAATGAATTTTCGAGGTATTACGAATCGATGTATCACCCGCTGGTTTTTTTGACTGCTTTTGTATTTATTTATGAGTTAAGGAGGCATGCTTCCTCGAAGATGAGAAGTATTATAACTATTGGTGTATTTATAATTATTGCCTATCGAATCATTTGGACTTGGAGTTTTGGAGAGCCACTAAGAAAGCGTGTTGATCAACTTAATCACATAGTCGATTATGCACAAACATTGAATTATAGTAATTACATCATTGACAAGCGGAATTATAATCAATCGTATTCCCACATTGCCTGGTCTCAGCCCATTGAGGCTTTATTGTTTTCTGCCATTGATGGTAAAGAAAATACAGTTAGTATCCCGACTAAGGACGGAATTGAATATAAAGACAATGAGCGAAAATTGAGAGAAGATTCTACCTTCCTATTTAGAATTTTTGATATAAAGCCTCTTTCATTTTTAAACAAGCGATTTTTTGAGTTAGATAATGGTTCGTACCGAATGCTGAATACAAAAGGGGATGGTTTTACTTTTGAAAAGCTGAAAGGTCAAGTATCCATTGCTTTAAACTTGCCAGTCGATCAATTATCTTACAAGGCAGGGGATACTCTTTTACAAGCCGTATTTCTGCTAAATCGCAGTGAACTATCTATTCCTTCCTCGATAGAATCAAAAGTTTTTATCTCCTATCATTGGTATGGAGCAGATGGAGAAAAATACATATGGGATGGAATTCGAAGCCCCTTAGAAGTTGATTTAAAAGGCTCGTACATTCAAGACATCAAGATTGCAATACCAGATAAAGTTGGGACGTATACTCTAGTTCCAGATTTGGTTATAGAAGGAAAAGAGTGGTTTAATCTTGAAAACAAATACACCGTATCTGTTTATTAGAAAGCATATTTTATAATGCAATAAATGGCTTTAAAGCCGTCTTTCCAACCAATTTTTTTCCCTTCTTCGTGCGTTCTTGCTTCATACTTTATGGGAACTTCTCCGAACTTAATTCCTTTCACTTTGGCTAGTTTGGCTGTTATTTCAGGTTCAAATCCGAATCGTTTTTCTTTTAAAATTAGGCCTTTGGCAATTTTACTATCAACGAGTTTATAGCAAGTCTCCATGTCTGTTATTTTCAAACCAGTGAATACATTTGAAAGCTTAGTCAGGAAAACATTGGCATAATAAGCAGCATTTTTATTAAGGATGTTTTTTTTATTAAACCTAGAACCATAAACTACCTGTAGCTTATCATGAATTAGCTTAAATAAAAGTGTATTTATATCGCTTGGGTCAAGTTCTAGATCGGCGTCTTGGGGTATTAGGAAATTGCCGCTAGCCATTTCAATTCCAAGGTGAAGAGCAGCTCCTTTACCTTGATTGGTTTTTTGATTAAACAATTTAATGTCTGAAGAGGGATGCTCTTCTATAAACTTAAGAATGAATTTGCCTGTTTGATCTGATGAGGAATCATTTATAACAATGATTTCTTTTTGAACAGCTTCAACTAATTCGAGATTATTTAGTTGTATTAAAACCTCCCAAATAGTAGATTCTTCATTGAAGGCCGGAACAATTATACTCAGTTTATTTAGCAAGGGATAGTCTTATAGTTCTGATTTTAAATCAACAAGAAATGACTTAATCTTATTCAACGATTTAATCATTTCAGCTTCATTAATGGTATCGTCTTTATTCTCTTTGAGTTTCTTCTTAGCACCTTCAAGCGTATATCCTCTTTCCTTTACTAGGTTGTAAATGATGTGCAAATTATCGACATCAGCCTTAGTAAATAGTCTATTTCCTTTTTTGTTTTTATGAGGTTTAAGAATAGTAAACTCTTTTTCCCAGAAACGAATTAAGGATGTATTCACTTGAAACATTCTACTTACTTCACCGATTGAGTAGTAAATTTTAGAAGACTTATTTTCCACTGTTAATTTTCCTCTAAATTAAATGAAAAATGATGTTAATCGAAAGATTGTGTTGGTTGAGATGAAAATTCAATCATTTGCTCATATTCAGACGGACTTAAATCATTGAAATAGTAGTTAATTGGATTGACTTTTTCACCATCTTTAATCACTTCGTAATGAAGGTGTGGTGCTACAGAAGTTCCTGTATTTCCAACATATCCAATTACTTGACCTCTTTTTACTTCCTCCCCTCTTCGAACATTAAATTGACTCATGTGACCATATAAAGTTGAATATCCATAACCATGGTCAATTATGATATGATTTCCATAACCTCTGTTACTTCTTTTAACCAGCTTGGCAACACCTTCTCCTGTTGCATATATTTCTGTTCCTTTTATAGCCGAAAAGTCCATTCCGGAATGCATTTTTCGGCGTTTGTAAATGGGGTGCATTCTCATTCCATAACCAGAAGCCATTCTCTTTAATTCCTTATTAGCTATAGGTTGTATGGCTGGAATAGATGCCAGCATCTTTTCCTTTGTGATAGCCATATTGTATACTTCATCGTATGACTTAGATTGTATGTATAGCTGCTTGGTGATTTGATCTAAAGTGGAAGAACTTTCAATAACTAATTCAGAATTTTTATACCCTTCTAAGTTCTTGTAGCGGTTTACACCACCAAAACCAGCTTTTCGAATTTCTTTTGGAATAGGTTCCGCTTCAAAAATTATTCTATAAATTTCATCATCCCTGCGCTGAATATCATCAATAACTGCTGATACTTGCTCCATTCTTTTGTCAAGTAGCTCGTATTGTGCTTCTAATTGACTGTTTTCGCGTTTTAATAGCTTCTCTTTTGGAGAATCAATAAGCTTACTAACACTAATAAAAATGATTACGCCCAAAAAAGTACTAGAAATAAGAAAGGTAGAAGCCCTTAAAAGGCGCTGTTTCCAATCTAGCTCAATTTTTTCGTAACTGAGCGTGAGGGTATTGAATCTATATTTTATTCTGGCCAATTAACTTGATTTAATAATTAAATTTGTCAGCTTTAAGATGCTACAAACATACGGTTTTAGGATTTTTAATCCAATTGCAAAGATGTTCTGTACCAGTTAAAATACGTTATCAATCAGTAAAAGTTTTCAACAGCAATGACTTCAAAAGAGACGAGGGAAGCATTTTTTTCATTTTTTAAAGATAAAGGTCACGAGCTAGTAGCCTCTTCACCCATCGTAGTAAAGGACGATCCCACCCTTCTTTTTACGAATGCAGGCATGAACCAATTCAAAGATATTTTTTTGGGAAACAAACCTGCGAAAAACTCACGTGTAGTTGATACGCAAAAATGCCTGCGAGTTTCTGGTAAGCACAACGATTTGGAAGAAGTAGGTGTAGATACCTATCACCACACGATGTTTGAAATGCTAGGGAACTGGTCTTTCGGTGATCCTGCTCGTTCAACAGCAGTTGTAGAGAGTAAGGCAGGCGGGTTTTTTAAAGAAGAAATGATTCCATGGGCGTGGGAATTTTTAACCAAAGAATTAAGTCTTGAAAAAGACAGGCTTTACGTTACCATTTTTGAAGGAAATCAAGAAGATGGATTAAAAGAAGACAAAGAATCTTATGACGCTTGGGCTAAGCTTATTGATTCTAATCGAATAATTAAGGCTGATAAGAAGGATAATTTCTGGGAAATGGGAGAAGTTGGACCATGTGGACCCTGCTCCGAAATACACATTGATTTACGAAGCGATGATGAACGAGCTACAACAGATGGAAAAGAACTAGTCAATAAAGATCACCCGCAAGTTGTGGAGATTTGGAACCTAGTTTTTATGGAGTTTAACCGTCAGAAAGACAAAAGCTTAAAACCATTACCCGCCAAACATGTTGATACAGGAATGGGCTTTGAACGTTTATGCATGGCCATCCAGAATAAAACATCCAATTATGATACCGATGTTTTTATGCCATCAATCCAACGATTGGAGAAAATTAGCAATGAAAAGTACACGGCATCAGATAATAAAAAAGATGTTGCTTTTCGTGTTATTGTCGATCACATTAGAGCCATAGCTTTTTCAATTGCAGATGGTCAGTTGCCATCGAATACTGGCGCAGGTTATGTGATAAGACGAATACTAAGAAGAGCAGTTCGTTATGGCTATAGTTTTTTAAACCAAAAAGAGCCCTTTTTATACTTATTGGTTGAAGAATTAATCAATACGTTGGGCGACTCTTTTCCTGAATTGGGAAAACAACAGAAAACGATAGAAACAGTTATTCATGAAGAGGAGCAAGGATTTTTAAGGACCTTGGAGAAAGGAATTCAATTGTTTGAGCAGTATACAAAAACCAACAAAGGCAATGTTGATGGAGCTTTTGCTTTTGAGCTTTATGATACCTTTGGTTTCCCTATAGATTTAACTCAATTGTTGGCTCAAGAAAAAGAATTAGAAGTAGATATGACTAGTTTTCAAAGTCATTTAAACGAGCAAAAAGACCGCTCTAGAGCAGCTGGGAAGTTGGATACTGGAGACTGGGTTGAAGTGTTAAAAGACGATATAGAAGAGTTTATTGGTTATGACAGGCTTAAAGCGACTGTAAAAATTAGTCGTTACCGTGAAGTAAAACAGAAGGGAGAGTCCTTGTTTCAATTGGTATTTAATTTAACCCCGTTTTACCCTGAAGGTGGTGGCCAAGTGGGAGATACAGGTTACATTGAAAGTGAAGGGAAGAAGACGGAGATTGTAGATACCAAAAAAGAAAACAACCTTATCGTTCATTTTTGCAGTGAGCTTCCAGAAAACCTTCATGCAGACTTTAAAGCGGTAGTTGTTGAGTCTAAAAGAAGATTGACAGCAGCAAATCACACAGCAACTCATTTAATGCATCAAGGACTAAGGGAGATTTTAGGAACTCATGTGGAGCAAAAAGGATCTTTGGTTAATTCAGAGCACT
>CAYPJC010000134.1:0-6252 GCA_964410855.1 uncultured Flavobacteriales bacterium
TATTGTTCAGAATATAATAATAAGCCTCCACTAATATCGGCATAGCTCACATTTTCGTCTGCAAAAGCGTCAATATCTAAAGTTGCACCACTGCCACTTTCTAACTGATCGTTAAAGACCAACTTATCGTAATCAATCCCTCGAAAACCATACCCAAACTTTAGACCAGGTTGAAGAATTGTTTTTCTGTTTATTTGAAATCGATAGGAATATGATAGTGCAACCAAATTGGTTGTTAAGCCAAAAGATCCAGCTTCTTCTCTATTCATAATTAAGCCAAATCCACTGTTTATGTCAGCAGCATTGTATTCATAGGACGCATGAAAGGATTCAAATGCTCCAGGAATATTAGGCCATTGGTTTCTGTAATTTAAAACTAATCTGTGTTCAATAGTTGTGCCTGTAAATGCAGGATTTGTATATAATGGGGCTGCATAAAATTGAGAATAGCGCATATCCTGAGCCATTGCTGAGAGCATTATGATGGAAAAAAATAATACAATTAGACTTTTCTTCATTCAGATGCTGTGCTTGTACTCAATTTAAATTCTACTTTTTGAGTATTCCTTAATTGATCAACAGTAAAACTAAATAGCTCCGTTTTTTCATCAAAACCTTCTGCTTCAACTAATATTTCATATTCTATATTAGGGTTAACAAGAAATATAAAATTTCCATCTTCAATATTAGTAACATGAACTCCACTTAATTCTGAAGTTTCTAAATCAATGATAGTTATATCGGCACTAACAAAACTGTTATCTATAGAATTAGTAATAACTCCTTTTACAACAGATTGCCTTAAACTCTTTTCCAAGTAGTCAATTAAATAAATATCGTGCTTCCCAAAACCACCTTTTTTATCAGAAGCATAATATCCATGTTGTTCATTCGCTGAGATTGTGAAATAAATATCATCTTTTGTAGTGTTGGTTGGGAATCCCATGTTTACAGGGGTTGCCCATGAGTTATCATCAAGAACACTGCTAAAAACATCAAATCCACCCATATTAATATGGCCTTTAGAGCTAAAATAAAGCGTCTCCCCATCTGGATGAATGAATGGAGCATCGTCGTCATATTTCGTATTTATTGTAGATCCTAAATTCTTTGGTAAACTCCAATCACCATTAGGCAATAAGATAACTCTATAAATATCAAATCCTCCAAAACCACCCTCTCTATTTGATGAAAAATAAAACGTTCTGCCATCTAATGACAAAGATGCACTAGGTTCAATAGAATATGCATTGTTAATTTTTTCACTCATTCGAACTGGGACAGTCCACTTATCATTGATAAAAACAGATTCATACAAATCTCCTCCCACTAAATTTTCATTAGATCGATAAACAAATAAACGATTTCCATCTGGAGATAATCCGACGCAGGCATCATGTTTATTCGTATTAATTTCACCTTTAATTGGTTCGGCTTTATCCCAGTTGTTATTTGTCAAAGATTTCCTAGAAGTATAGATGTCTTCAAACGGCTTTCCAGTAGGATCGATTAAGTTTCCTTCTCTCAATCGTCTTGAGGTAAAAACTAAGAAAGTTTCATCAGAAGAAATTATTGGAACATATTCTGCATTCTCTGTATTGATTTGATCACCTAGGTTTATAATGTTTACAACTTCAGGGCTTTTCATAAGCTCCCTTGCATTGTAAATGTTCTTTTCTAGTAAATCAATTTGGTCTAATTCAATTTGGGAATACTTGTCGTTTTTTTCTTTGTCAAATAATTTCAAATAAGCCTCTGACTCTTCTAAATCACCAAAATATAATTTAATAAATGCAAGATAAAAAATTGCATCCGTGTTAAACTCTTTTCCTATTTTCAAATGACTTAACGCCTCCTCATACTTCTTAAGCTGATAATATGAATCTCCCAGTTTAAATTGAAGCTCAGCAAACTGAGGATCTACTTCATCAATTTTTTCATAAAGATCTAGCGCAGATTTATAATCTCCATAATAGTAAAAAGATTCAGCTTCATTAAATGTTTTTTTATGTTCTTTTTGAAATTTAGATGATTGCGCCATTAAAGGATGCAACCCAAATAAAACCACACTTAATAAACATATTTTCAATTTTCTATCCATTATCTTAATAACATTAAATCACCAGCTTCAATAAATGAGGTTCCATCTGCAAACTCTGCAATTATTTTCCAAACATAAACATCTTGTTTGCATATTTCATCCCTATAGTATCCATCCCATCCAATGTTAATATCATTACTAACAAATATCAATTCTCCCCATTTATTAAAAATATTAAGCTCATACTCAGTTGTTCCTGACAGCTTAGCATAAAAAACATCATTAAATTCACCTGCACCAGGATTTATATTTATTCTACCTCCACTTGAACCATTGGGGTTGGGAGTAAATGCATTTGGTACGTTCACCTCTCCTTTCAACTCAGCAATCACAGATGCAGGAGCATAAGCAGTATCAACACAACCATTGTCTGAAGCTGCAATTAAAAATGGATTAAACTCCCCAGGTATTTTGTAAAAATATACCGGACTTCTTTCTGTAGAAGTTCCTCCATCACCAAAGTCCCAAAAATAAGTATCAGCATTAAACGTGCTGTTTGAAAATACAATAGGGTCATTAGGAATAAAAACCTTTTCCTTGTTGATTATAAAGCCTGCTATTGGGCGCTTAAAGACTTTTACGTAATTGCTTTTCGATTCAGTATCAAATAAATTTGGCTTAAAACCCGTAACAGTTAATGTGACATCATATTCCCCTTCATTAAAGTAAATGTGGGTAGGATTTTCTGAGCTAGACCTTCCACCGTCGCCAAAATCCCAATCAAAATTTCTGGCATAAACGGAATTGCTAGTGAATGTAACTTGCAGTGGCTGACAACCTGCTGCAGAATCAGTAAAATCTGCTTCTGGAGGTGGAACATTAATTGTTACAAGCTTATTAATGCTATCTGAACAAAAAGCTGTGGATGCAACCAATTTAATAATGTACTGACCCCAAGTTTCATAAGTTCTCGAACCTGGATCTTTTACATTTGAGGTGGTAGAATCATCAAAATCCCAAAAATAATTCCAATTCCCAGAGTTTGAAGTATTTATAAGATTCACAGTGCTATTTGGAAATGTTTGAACCAAAGGGGTTGGTGTAAAGTCTGGTATTGGTGTTGGTCGCACTAAGATATCTTTTTCTAAGGTATCATTACAATTATAAAGAGATTGCGCTATTAGCTGAACAGTATAAATTGAGTCAACTGAACCAGCATTAAAAAATCGATTTGAAGTAATCATACCTTGGCCAATGTTTCCATCGCCAAAGTCCCAATCATAAGCCACAGCTCCAAAAGATTGGCTTCTAAAAGTAGCATCTAATGGGGAGCAAGCAGTATCTTCTGAGGTAAAGTCTGCTATAACAAGTGGTTTCACTCGAACAGAATGGTTAGTCGTATCAGCACATCCTTGGTTTGTATAAACACGTAATTCAGGATTGTAATTTATAGGCACCAAAGACATGGTATTCGTATAACTGTGAGAAGTTATTGTGTTACATGAACTAATACCATTTCCATCACCATAAACCCAGGAACAACTATCTGAAATAGTAGAATTATTTGTAAATTCAACAATCAATGGTTGACATCCGTCATTGTTGTCCATCGAAAAATCAGCTAGAGGTTTAGGGAAAACCGTAATATCTCTATCAAGAGTATCTTTACAACCATAGGCAGTATTTGTGGCAATTAGACGAGTTGTAAATACGGTATCTTGCTGACCAGAATTAATAAAAAAGTGTCTTGGATTCTGAAGCGGTGAACCTCCCCCATCTCCAAAAATCCACTCAAAACCATTGGCACCAGAAGATTGATTTTGAAAACTTATGGAAAGTGGACTACATCCTACAGTGTCTGATCTAAAGTCTGCCTTAACCCTTGGATCTACCGTTATTGTTTCGATTAACGTGTCCTTACACCCATTTACAGTTGTAACAACTAAACTACTTTCATAATTAATTGGAAAAAATGATGTTTCATTGGTATACGTATGTGTATTAGTTGGGGAGCATAACTTAAAAGTATCTAAGTCTCCATATAACCATAAGCAATCATCAGCTAAATTAGAGTTATTTGTGAAGGTAACTGTTAAAGGGTGACATCCTCGGGAGCTAGATAAGGTATAATCTGCTTCAGGCTTTGGGTAAACTAATATGTTTTTTGAACTACTATCCAAACATCCTTCTGGAGATGAGACCACCAATTTTGCTAAATATTGTTGATTGGTATCTGATGAGTTCGTATAAACTGTAGTTGGGTCAGAGCTTGGACTTGAAGTGCTATTTCCAAAATCCCACATAAAGCTTGAAGCACCAACTGAATTATTTGTAAACCTTATTCTTAATTGACTGCATCCTACGGTATCTGATGTAAATCGAGCATCAATAAAGGGATAGACTTCAATACTTTGACTTGCAGTGTCTTTACAACCATTTGTAGTTTCTGAAATTAAACGAATGGTATTGTTTCTAGTAAAAGCTGAAGTATTCGTATACGTTTTAATAAAATTTGCATCTGTTGTATCTGAACTTGTTCCATCGCCAAAATCCCAATCAAAAATTGTAGCTCCAATTGAAGTATTCGTAATATCAATTGGTAAAGGCTGACAACCCCTATTAGTATCTATGGTAAAGATGGAAGTAGGGTTCGGATAAATAAGGACTGATCCATAAGAAGTATCTCGGCAACCAAAACTATTTCTTGCAATTAATTGAATAGTATCTCTCCTATTATTTGTTGTATTATTTATAAAGATATGCGTTGGAGTCGGACCAGTTGCTGTGCCCCCATCACCAAAGTCCCAGGCATAATTAACGGCGCCAACAACTGATGGAAACCTCACGCTTAAAGGACTACAACCTGAATCCGGAGCAGCTGTAAAAGTAAATATTGGCTCAGGGTAAATAGTTACTGTTTGAGTTGTAGTATCTGTGCAACCTGTAGCTGTTATTGCAACGAGTTTAACTTGATAGTTATTTATAAAAAGTGTTTTGTTTTCGAATATGTGAATTGGGCTAAAATCTGTTACAATAGGTGTTGAATCTCCAAAATCCCATTCGAACGATAGATTACTTCCCAAAGTAGTATTGGTAAAAGAAACCTCTACCGGACCGCAATCTAAAACTGCATCGGAAGTGAATGAAGGTTGAGGAACTGGGTATACCCGAACTGTATCAGTTATGGTATCTGAGCAACCAAAAGATGTTGTAGAAATTAAAGAAACTATAAACAACGTGTCATCTGGTGAAGTATTCGAATAAGTATGGCTTGTATCCCTTGCTGTTGAAATGCCAGACCCATCTCCAAAATTCCACCGAAATGAGCTTGAATTTGCTGATGATGAATTGGTAAAATTGATGGTTAGTCTCGAACAACCTTCTAATGTATCTGCAATAAAAGCTGCTATAGGGAGAGGTTCTACACTTATTGGAAGAATTGATGTATCTTGACAAAACCCATTTTCAACTATTTGAGTCACCTGATACATATTTATCGCAGTATAAATATGCGTTGGGTCTCTTAATGTACTTGAATCTCCATCCCCAAAAAAGTATCTATAGGAGGTGATCGGGTCAGGTCCTGAAACAGTTGTATCAATAAAAACTGCTGGCAAGTTCAAACAAACAGGAAACACATTAAAACCTGAAACAGGAGTTTGTCTTACTCTTATAAACTTACTTTCGGTATTGGTACATCCTTGACCTTCAACTGTTAATTCAACTCGATAAGTGCCTACCGTATCGTAAAGTTGAGCAGGAGGACTAGCTCCAATAAAGGTATTACCATTATCAAAATCCCAAGTATAAACTGCAATTGTTCCTGTTGATGCATCTGTAAAGTTTACTGTCATGCTATCACAACCATCATTCACATCAAAAGTATAATCAGCAATAGGGCTTGCCAATACATGTAAATCAACTGTTGCCGTATCATTACACCCTTGGGCACCTACAATTCCTACAGCTATTCTAATGGTGTAATCTCCAGGTGTATTATACGTTCTTGTCTGATTTCCAGTACCTAAGTTTTGAAAACCTGCACCTTGGTCAAAATCCCACTCAAATTGGTTAGCGCCTCCTGTTGTACCATTGGTAAAAATAACACTCTCTCCTGCACATATAGTATCTTCATTAGAAGTTATCGCTGCATTTGGAGGACTAGTAATTTCTATCGAAGTAGTTACATCATCAATACCACAAAAACTACT
>CAYPJC010000135.1:0-232 GCA_964410855.1 uncultured Flavobacteriales bacterium
TTGAGCTTCCTACTTTAATTATTTCACCAGTTTCTAATACTCTCAGCAGCCTAACTTGAGTTTGTAGAGGTAATTCTGCAACTTCATCTAAGAAAATAGTTCCGCCATCGGCAACTTCAAAGTAACCTTTTCTAGTCTCATGTGCACCCGTAAAAGAGCCTTTTTCATGACCGAATAATTCTGAATTAATCGTGCCTTCAGGAATAGCACCACAATTCACAGCAATGTATTT
>CAYPJC010000135.1:253-6218 GCA_964410855.1 uncultured Flavobacteriales bacterium
CAATTTGAGGCATCGTTTCTTTTCCTGTACCACTCTCTCCTGTTATCAAAACAGATAAATCGGTAGGTGCTACTTGCATCGCAATATCAATGGCTCTATTCAATTGTTCAGAGTGGCCAATTATTCCGAATCTTAATTTTATTTGTTCAATATTCATTATACAGCCCTGCCTTTTAGTGTTGCTGATGTGCAGTCTTCAATATTTACCATTACATAATCACCTGCTATGTATTTCTCTCTTGGAAAAACGACTACTGAATTGTGTTCATTTCTTCCATATAATTCTTTTTCCGATTTTTTTGAAACCCCCTCAACTAAAACTTCATATGTTTTTCCTAAATCTTTTTTAAGCCTTTCAAACGAGTGTTTTCGCTGAAGCTCAATTATTTCAGTCAATCTTCTTTGTTTTGTTTCTTCAGAAATGTCATCTTCATATTTTCTTTGAGCCAAGGTATTTGGTCGCTCAGAATACTTAAACATATAAGCAAAATGGTATCTTACTTCTTCCATCAAGCTCAATGTATCTTTATGTTCTTCTTCTGTTTCTGAGCAAAATCCTGAAATAATATCTGCAGAAATTGTACAACCCGGAATAATTTTTTTGATAGCGTTTATTCGATTCAAATACCACTCTCTTGTATATCCTCTATTCATCATTTCTAACACTCTGCTATTGCCAGATTGAAAAGGTAGATGAATGTAATTGCAAATATTCTTGTGTTTTGCAACTACATGCAAAACTTCATCATTCATGTCCTTTGGATGTGAAGTAGAAAATCTAACTCTAATGTTAGTGTCGATTTGCGCAACTTTATCCATCAATTGAGCAAAATTTACGCTTTTATTCTTTTCTTCTTCTGAGAGAGATTCAAATCCCTTCTTTAAACCACCACCGCACCATAAATAAGAATCAACATTTTGACCTAAAAGTGTAACTTCTTTATATCCTTTCTCTGAAAGATCTCTAACTTCTGAAAGTATGGTTTCTGGATCCCTGCTTCGCTCTCGACCCCTTGTGAATGGAACTACGCAGAAGGTACACATGTTATCGCATCCTCTTGTAATAGATACAAAGGAGCTTACTCCATTTCCCCCAAGTCTAACTGGGCTTATATCTCCATAAGTTTCCTCTTTTGATAGAATAACATTAATTGCTTTTCTTCCCCCATCTACCTCTTTTAAAAGATTTGGCAAATCTCGATAGGCATCGGGGCCAACAACCATATCTACTAGCTTTTCTTCTTCAAGCAATTTAGATTTCATTCGCTCAGCCATGCAACCCAATATGCCAATCACCATGTTGGGCTTTTTTATTTTTTCCTTTCGGATAGTACTTAGTCTTTTTCTTACCGTCTGTTCTGCTTTCTCTCTTATGGAGCAAGTGTTCAGAAAAACAATATCCGCTTCCTCTAATAGTTTAGTCGTGTTGTAACCGTCTTTTTCAAGAATAGAAGCAACGATTTCACTATCTGAAAAATTCATCTGACAACCGTAGCTTTCTATGTAGACTTTTTTTCCATTTGAAGTATTATTGTCATTAGCTCTAACAAGTGCCTCTCCTTGTCTTGATTCATCAATCACTTTTTTAACTAAATCCAACATACCAATCTTTCATGTTTAAGAAGTTCAAAATTAGCTAAAAATATACACTTGGTGACAAAATGGCATACCTGCTTATTTGGAATATTAATTCAATATTAATTTTGAAAACACAATAAAATATTAAAATATTAAAAATATTTTTTTTGAACACTTAATAATAATTGGGTTTATTTGCCGACCAAAACGAGCTCATCTTGAGTTCAAAACTAAAATCAATATTCATGTCGAAGAATTTAGTAATTGTTGAGTCACCGGCCAAAGCCAAGACTATTGAAGGGTTTTTAGGGAAAGATTTTATTGTTAAGTCAAGTTTTGGGCATATACGAGATTTGCCTGGTAAAAATATTTCGATAGATATTGAAAACAACTTTGAGCCTCAATATGTAATTTCTGATGATAAGAAAAAAGTAGTTGCTGATTTGAAGAAGAGTGCAAAGTTGGCTGAAGTAGTATGGCTAGCAACGGATGAGGATCGAGAAGGAGAAGCCATTTCTTGGCACTTATTAGAAGCACTAGGTTTAAAGGAAGAAAAAACCAAAAGAATTGTATTTCACGAGATTACTAAGTCTGCTATTACTAAAGCAGTAGAGAATCCTAGAAAAATAAATAAAAATTTGGTTGATGCCCAACAAGCTCGTAGAGTTTTAGATCGTTTAGTTGGTTATGAATTATCTCCAGTTTTATGGAAAAAAATTAAGCCAGCACTATCTGCAGGAAGGGTGCAATCTGTTGCTGTGCGATTAATCGTTGAGCGTGAAAAAGAAATCTTAGATTTTAAATATTCTTCATCTTATAAAGTAGTTGCAAACTTTGTTGTAAGTGATAATTCTATTTTAAAAGCGGAATTACCACAACGATTTAATACCAAAGAAGAAGCTCAAATATTCTTAGAAAAATGTAAAGATGCGGATTTCACCATTGACAACTTAGAAACTAAACCAGCCATAAAATCGCCTTCTGCACCATTTACAACATCCACACTTCAACAAGAAGCAAGTAGAAAACTAGGCTTTTCAGTTTCTCAAACAATGACCGTTGCTCAACGTTTGTATGAAGCAGGAAAGATTACATATATGAGAACCGATTCGGTTAACCTATCAAATGATGCAATCGGAGCTGCAAAAAAAGAAATTACTTCTTCTTACGGAGAGGAATACTCTAAAATAAGAACATATAAAACCAAAGCTAAAGGAGCGCAAGAAGCTCACGAGGCCATTCGTCCAACTTATATGAACAATCACACATTTGTTGGTGATCCAGGGCAGACAAGATTGTATGAGTTAATTTGGAAAAGAACTGTTGCCTCACAAATGAGTGATGCAAAATTGGAAAAAACAACTGTTAAAATTAACATCTCAACAACAGAAGAAAGTTTTGTTGCAAAAGGAGAGGTTTTACTTTTTGATGGCTTCTTAAAAGTTTACTTAGAAGGTACTGACGATGAAAATAACTCAGAAAAAGAAGGGATTCTACCTCCATTAACTGTTGGTGAAAAACTAAATATGCAAGAAGTTTCTGCTACAGAACGTTTTACGCATTACCCAGCAAGATACACTGAAGCAAGTTTGGTTAAAAAATTGGAAGCCCTAGGAATAGGAAGACCATCTACTTATGCTCCAACCATTTCCACGGTTCAAAATAGAGGATATGTTGTTAAAGAGGATAGAGACGGTAAACAAAGAGATTTTACTACCTTAACTTTATCCAATGGAAGTATTGATGATGTAAGGGCTAAAGAAAATTTCGGATTTGAAAAAAAGAAACTATTCCCAACAGATATTGGAATCGTTGTTACTGATTTCTTAGTGGAACATTTTGAAAGAGTTTTAGATTATAGCTTTACCGCTAAAATTGAAGAGCAATTTGATGAAGTTGCTGAGGGGAAAAAGCAATGGGATAAAATGATTGAAGAATTCTACAATCCATTTCACGCAAGTATAGAAGATGCCTTAGAAAATGCAGAAAGAGCAAGTGGCGAAAGAGCATTAGGGAATGATCCTGAATCTGGAAGACCATTAATCGTTCGTATTGGAAAATTTGGACCTATGGCTCAAATTGGAAAAACAGATGATGAAGGAGGCGCAAAGTTTGCAAGCTTATTAACAGGGCAAACAATAGCAAAAATCACATTAGAAGACGCTTTAGAACTTTTTAAATTTCCTAAAACAATAGGAACTTACGAAAGTGAAGAAATTGTAGTTGCTCAAGGAAGATTTGGGCCTTACGTTAAGTTTGGAGATATGTTTGTGTCAATTCCTAGAGATGAGGAAATGGCTAATGTAGATTTAAACAGAGCAATTGAATTGATAAAGGAAAAACAACAAGCGGATGCCCCTATTGGTGAATATGAAACCTTGCCAGTCCAAAAAGGTGTTGGTCGTTTTGGACCATTTATCAAATGGAACGGAATGTTTATCAATGTGAACAGGAAATACGATTTCGATAATTTAACACACGATAATATTGTTGAGTTAATTGAAGTTAAAAAACAGAAAGAAATTGATAAATATATTCATCGTTGGGATGAGGAAGGTATCTCAGTTCAGAAAGCACGATGGGGAAGATTTAACATTATAAAAGGAAAAATTAAGATTGAGCTACCTAAAACTTTTAAAGTAGAAAAATTGACTTTGGAAGCAGTTCAAAAAATGATTGAAGAGAAAGCTCCTAAGAAAAAAGCAAGAGCTAAGGCTAAGTCAAAAGCCAAAAAATAAAACCAAACCAAAGGCTGAGAAAAAACAGCCTTGATTATTTGATCGCTATAGATGAGTATTAGCCATTATTTTAAAGCAATAGATCTTCAAAAGATAAACAAGAAGAGCGAATACCTTGATAATCAAATGGGTAATTGCTTGATATTAGATGATTTGGATTTTTCTAAAATTGATCTTGCAATTTTTGATGTTTCAGAGGATAGGGGTTCACTATCAAATAAAGGATCTTCAAAAGGAGGAGCTGCAATAAGAGAGTACTTATATCCCTTATATAAAGGAGATTATATTCCTAAAATAGCTGATTTAGGAACAATGGAATCAGGGAGCTCCATCTCTGACACTTATTTTGCTATTCAAGAAGTAGTGACATTTTTATTGAAAGAGAATGTTGTTCCTATTATTATAGGAGGTAGTCAAGATTTAACTTATGCGAATTATGATGCATATACCAAGCTAGAACAGATGGTAAATCTAGTTAGCATCGATAGTTCGTTTGGGCTTGGGAAGTCAGATGATGTAATTAATGCAGACAATTACTTAAGTAAAATATTATTTCACCAGCCTAATACATTGTTTAACTACAGCAACATTGGGTTTCAGTCATACTTTGTTGATTATAAAGAGCGGGAATTATTAGAGGAACTCTTTTTTGATATTTATAGATTAGGAGTTATAAAGGAAGACTTAAAGTTTGCAGAACCAATTATTAGAAATGCAGATTTTATTAGCTTTAATATGAATTCAATAGCTCAGGCTTATGCTCCGGCAAACAAAAATGCATCAACAAATGGGTTTAATGGCGAACAAGCTTGCCAATTGGCTAGGTATGCAGGGATGAATGATAAATTAACATCCTTCGGAATATATGAATACAACCCCGAAGTTTTAGATAATGGGATGACTGCTCAATTGATTGCTCAAATGATTTGGTATTTCATAGAAGGGTTCTACAGTAGAAAGGGAGATTTTCCAATTGGAAGTAAAAAGGACTATACCAAATACAATGTCTCTATAAGCAACCATTCTGAGGAATTAATCTTTTATAAAAGTTTGAAAACAAATCGCTGGTGGATGGAAGTTCCCTACCGCAATTCGAGCTTTAAAAAATATGCTAGGCATTTAATGTTGCCTTGTAATTATGAAGAGTACATTGTTGCTACAAACGATGAGATACCAGATCGTTGGTTTCAAACGTTTAAAAAATTGAAATAATTTTTTTTAATTGGTCTATAATCTACTAAAAAAGGAGTATTTGATGTATTTTTTAAGTATTTTAGGCGACTATTATAGAGTGAAACTGATAAATAAATTCTAACGGTCTAATTATGAATAGAATCCTACTACTTATTATCTGTTGTTTTGGAATGTTAGGGCTTAGCGCTCAACAAGACCCACAATTCACACAGAATATGTTTAATCGCTTGGCTACTAATCCAGGTTTTGCTGGTTCGACAGGTTCTATTTGAGCCACTATTTTGTCACGAGAGCAATGGTTGGGATTTGAAGGCAATCCAAGAACGAACTTATTTAGTGCTCAAGGAGGTTTTAAAATTAGAACAAAGCATCAAATGGGTGCTGGTTTAACCATTATACAAGATAAAATTGGACCCATCCAATCTTTAAATGCAAAAGCTGCAATTTCTTACCAT
>CAYPJC010000136.1:0-6211 GCA_964410855.1 uncultured Flavobacteriales bacterium
ATATATGGGAATGGCTGCAAATATTAATAGTATTTCATATTCAAGTGGAGTTTATACAATTTCGTTTTACGGCAGTACACCAAATCATACAATATCAATTAATTCATTTGATGATGAAGTGCTTATTGACTACGATGTTACAAATACCGGAACTGCTATTACAACAAACACGGAAATTGATGTTACTAATGAAGATATCGATATCCAAACAGTTGGGACTTTCACATTCTCAGCTTATGAAACATACAGTATTACATCTTCAGATCCGGTGTTGAAAAACATAATGCCTGTATTTGCAGTTCATAAAATTATGAATGGAACTTCTACTGCTTCATTTGATGATAATGGTACCAATGATGATTTTATTCCTGATGATAGTGCAAGTAGAAAGTTTTGGGGAAAGTCAACTACAAGGGAAGTTGCAACACTGGATGATGGATGCCCCGGCGGTATGGGTATTAGGTACTACTATGATACATATCTGTTTTGGGTTAAAACTGGTTCAGGTATTGACGACACTTGTCCATAACCACTATAAATATTGCAAATAAAACTGAGGTTAAATGCTATATTTAACCTCAGTTAATAAAGCCATTATGCGTTGTATCTTATTGTTTTATTTTTTATCAATTACTATTTTCTCTTTTTCGCAAACCGAAATAAGTGCATTTGTTTTTAGCGAAAACAAAAAACCACTTCCCTATTGTTCTATTGTTTTAAAAAATCAGCACAAAGGAACTTACTCAGATAGTACTGGAAGGTTTAACCTCTACGTTGAGCAATTAAATTCAGACTCTGTTATCATTAGCTACTTAGGCTATAAAACACTCGTATTGCCAATAAAGGAGCTAACTTTAGAGCAAAGAGACACCCTGTTCTTGAAGCAAAATAATTATTTATTGAAAGAAGTCACAGTACTTCCTGGAAAATATCAAACGATAAAGTTTAAAGCTAATCGTAATTTTCCTGGAAATTTTTTAGGTAGTAGTAATTCTATTATTGCCTACCACTTAAATAAACACCATGGGGGCTATTTAAAAGAAATTACGTTCTATTATAACTCAGGGGGATTAAATGTCTTAGCGGGGATAAGAATCTATAAAAAAAATGAGATATTTAGTCATGAGGATAACATGTTAGATACTAATTTGATATTCAAATTAAAACAAGGAAGTCATAGATTAAAGGTTAATTTACAGCCCTATTATCTTAAAATTCCTAGCGAAGGTATTCTCATTGGT
Source organism: uncultured Flavobacteriales bacterium (assembly GCA_964410855.1). Classification (GTDB taxonomy): domain Bacteria; phylum Bacteroidota; class Bacteroidia; order Flavobacteriales_E; family Vicingaceae; genus JAVJQS01. Next base: position 1,242 of record CAYPJC010000136.1, read on the forward strand.
ATCGAATTTATTAATAATCCATCTTATCACAATAAAGACAAAAAGTACAGATTTAACGTACAATTGAGATACCAAGAAGAAGAAGAAGCTAATTCATATATAACTTGGCCAGGAATGGGGTGGAAAACATATTTGGGTGGGAGAGTAAAAAACCTTGATTTAGAGTACAGTGTTCCCAGTAATCCACCAAATTTAAGGTTGAGTTATAAAGTAATGGTTGAACAAGGGGAGGATTAACGTTAAAAAAGTTGATTATCTAAGCGGATACTTAAATCAAAAATAACATATTCTGAATTTGAATATAGTGGGAATGGCTGCAAATATTAATAGTATTTTATATTCAAGTGGCGATTATGTAATCGCCTTTTATGATGGCACTTCAAATCATACTGTATCAATTAATTCTTTTGATGAGGACTCATTAATAGAATATGATGTTACAAATGGCGCGACTACCACATATATTGAAATTGATGTAATAAATGAAGGTATCGATATACAAACAATTGGAATATTTACTTTTGCAGCTTATGAAGGTTATAGTATAACATCTTCAGACCCTACTCTTAAGAATATCATGCCGGTTATTACAGCTCATCATATGATGAATGCTGGCACAATAACCACTTTTGATGACAATGGTACTGGTGATGGTTTTATTCCTGATCCTGATCCTTCGAGGAGAAGGTTTTTTGGACCGAAAACTACTAATTCTTTATGCGTAACTTTTTCTAAACAAAAATGTAAAAACTTTTATGTTTTTTGGACTAGAGTATATCATGAATGCGAGTCTGTTTCTTGTTAAATTATTTCATCTACACTTGCAAAATGCAAGTGTAGATTATTTTTCAATATGAAAAAACAAAGTTTACATTTTTTTCTTTTTCTTCTAACATCGTTTTTAGGTATCGCTCAAAGTAAAATCTATTTATTAGATAAAGCTTCTAAGGAGACAATTTCAAATGTTTACATTAGGTCTTTGGATGGATCTTTTAGTTATTATACAGATATTAATGGCACTGTAATTATTAAAGACACAAATACTAAATATGCTTTATTTTGCCAAGGTTATCAGTTTGTGAATGAGTTAAAATTAAATAACCTTGATACAATTTACCTAAATCAGCTTTCTCTTAATTTGGATGAAATTTCAATCACAGGAAGTAAGAGAGTTGAAGAAATTGAGATTGGTTTTCAAAATGATAATTCTTTTTTTCCTTCCTTACATAAACTTAGAAAAGAATTTATTCTTGCAACCTATTTAAATGATTCTTGTAACAACTGTTTTATTAAAGAAATGGTGTATTCAATTAAATTCAACTGTGATAGAATGCAGTTAGGTTTTTACCTTTTTGAAGTTGATTCAGTATATGGGAGTCCTGCACAAGTTGTTTTCCATAAAGATACAGTCATAATGAAATTTAAAAACACTGTTAAAATTGATATTAGTAAATTAATGTTGAAGTATCCTCAAAAAGGTGTATTTGTAGGCATCGAACTAATTAATTCATTCCCGAATGACTGTGAAGTAAGTCTTAGAATGAATAATAAACAAGATGAAAGCTATTCTTATCTTAAGTACAGAGATTTTTGGAAAAATGATGTTCTTACTACTGATGAAGTATGGAATTTAAACCAAGGATTAATTCTTATCAGACAATAAATTATTTTATGAATTCCAAAAATACATAAAGTGTGAGTATTCGGGGGAATAGTTTTGGGGTAAAAATCATATTTCAATTTTACCATTCATTCAAAGTGCAAACAAATTGATTTAGTGTCAATTGTCTTTTCTTTTGTAGAGAATCATAGTTAGATATTTTTGCGACGAGAGTCAGCTCTTATTAGAGCTTAATAAGCAAACCGTCATATGCCAGATTCATATTGCTATCAAGCTCTTTTTCAACAGAATTATGAGTTCCCATCAAATGACTAATGTGGGTAAAATAGGTTTGCTTTGGCTTTAACTCCTTTGCTAAAGCAATAGCTTCTTCCAGATTATAATGAGAGATATGCTTTTCTTTTCTTAAAGCATTTAATATTAATACATCTAGGTTTTGCAGTTTTGCTTTTTCAATTTCGGATATGTAATTGGCATCAGTTATATAAGCAAAATCATTAACCCTAAACCCTTTAACAGGGAGCTTATAATGCATAACATCTATGGGAATTACTTTTAGATCTTTTATCCAAAATGCTTCTGAGTCAATTGTATTTAGTGCAATTTCAGGTACACCAGGATACTTATTCTTAGCAAATACATAGGAGAATTCCCTCTTTAGTGCTTTTTGAACTTGCTTGCTGGCATAAATATCCATTTTTTCACCCTTTCGCCGATAATTGAATGCACGGATATCATCTAAACCTGCTACATGATCTTTATGCTCGTGAGTGAAGACTACAGCATCTAGGTCTTTAACCTTTGCCAAAAGCATTTGCTCTCTAAAATCGGGACCTGTATCAATAACAAATCGTGTATCACCATGCTCTATTAGTATGGAGCATCGCCTTCTATAGTCTTTTGGATCTTTAGATTGGCACACTTCACAATCACATGCTATTACTGGCACGCCTTGAGAAGTTCCACTACCTAAGACCGTTACTTGCATTTATTTTTGATATACTTTTTTTAGCACTTCAATAGTGCGATCAACTTCTTCCATTTTATTGAATCGACTAAATGAAAATCGGACAGAAGGCCTCTCCATGGATGAATTTATTCCTCTTAACACATGGGATCCAATATCAGTTCCCGAAGAGCAAGCACTTCCTCCTGATGCACTTATTCCTTCAATGTCTAAATGATATAGAAACATTTCATCTACATCAGAATTTGGAAAACATACATTTAAAACGGTGTACAATGAATCCGTCGATTCTGAATCTCCATTAAACTCAACTCCATCAATTTCTTCTTTCAGTCTCTTAATCATATGGCTTTTGAGAGCCTGAATATGTCTTTGATGACCTTCTAAATCATCATAAGCTAATTCTAAGGCTTTAGTCAGGCCTACAATTCCATAAATATTCTCAGTCCCTGCTCTCATATTTCGTTCTTGTCCACCACCGGTTATTAATGGTTTTAGAGTAACATCACTTTTAACGTAAAGAAAACCAATACCTTTTGGTCCATGAAACTTATGTGCAGAACAGCCCGCAAAATGAATATTTAGCTGACTAAGATCTAAAGCGTAGTGTCCCATAGTTTGAACAGTATCCGAGTGGAAAAGTGCATCGAATTCTTTGCATAATTCACCCACTTCTTCCAAGGGTAGTTTCGTCGCTATTTCATTGTTAGCATGCATCAGACTGACTAAGGTTTTTTCTTCACAATTTAACAACTCACGGAGATGACTTAAATCAACTGTTCCCTTTTTATTTACTTTAACTAAACTCAGTCGTATTCCTTTTTTATCTCTAAGCTCTTCGGCAGTATGCAATACCGCATGGTGTTCAAGAGGGGAGGTAATAATGTGTTTTACATTTAAATCATCAACAGAACATCGTAAAACCATATTATCAGCTTCAGTTCCACCTGAAGTAAAAAAGAACTCGGCAGGGCTTGCATTAAAGAAAGAAGCTACCTTCTTTCTAGATTTTTCAATAATAGATCGGGCTATTCTTCCATCCGCGTGAATAGAAGAAGGATTTCCAAAATTTTCTTTCAATATTGGAATCATTGAATCAACCACTAGAGGATCTATCGGAGTGGTTGCAGCATTGTCAAAGTATATATTCATAAAATGAATGAATTAGTTCAATCTTATTATTTCTCGAATGTCGGAAATAATTTTCTCAGCTAAGTAATTTGCAGTACTTTCAGATTCACTTTCAGAATAAATACGAATAATTGGCTCCGTATTAGATTTTCGCAAATGAACCCATTCTTGATTAAATTCTATTTTAACACCATCAATTGTATTTATGGGTTGTTTGTGGTATTTCTTTTGAATTTGACTCAAAACTTCATCAACATTAATATCAGGAGTTAATTCTATTTTATTTTTCGAAATAAAGTAAGATTTATAAGTGGCTCTAAGCTCTGAGCATGCTTTTTTGCTTTTCCCTTCAAAAGTGGCAAGATGTGAAAGAAATAAGGCAATACCTACCAATGCATCTCTTCCATAATGAGACTCAGGATAAATGACTCCACCGTTTCCTTCTCCACCAATAATAGCACCTACTTCCTTCATTTTATCTACCACATTTACTTCACCTACTGCAGCAGCAAAGTATTCGCACCCATGAGCTTCAGTTACATCCCTCAGGGCTTTTGTAGAAGATAAGTTACTTACCGTATTTCCTTTTCGATGTTTTAAAACGTAATCAGCAATAGCGACTAAAGTGTACTCTTCGCCAAACATTTCACCATCTTCACAAACTAATGCTAAACGATCAACATCTGGATCTACTACAATTCCTAAATCGGCATCATGCTTTTTAACTGCAGATGAGATTTCACTTAAATTTTCTGGTAAAGGCTCTGGATTATGAGGAAATTCTCCGGTTGGTTCACAGTAAAGCTCTACTACTTCAGTTACACCTAAAGCCTTCAATAATGGAGGAAGAAATAATCCCCCAGTAGAGTTTACGCAATCAATAACTACTTTAAATTCCTTCTTTTTTATGGCTTCAACATTCACTAAATTCAATTTTAGAATTTCAGAAATGTGATATTCTAAATAAGTATTGTTTTCAGTGTAACTCCCAAGCTTTCCAACAGTTTCATATTTGATTTTGCCTTTTTCGGCAATTTCTAATAGTCTAGCACCATCTTCAGCGGAAATAAATTCCCCCTTTTCATTTAATAATTTTAAAGCATTCCATTCTTTAGGATTATGACTTGCAGTTATAATAATCCCACCTTGTGCTTTTTCTGATGGAACTGCAATTTCTACGGTTGGTGTTGTAGAAAGGCCTAAGTCAACTACATCTATACCCAATCCTTGAAGACTTCCGATTACCAGATG
>CAYPJC010000137.1:0-6189 GCA_964410855.1 uncultured Flavobacteriales bacterium
AAGATTTATATTTTTCCAATGTTTCAATGCCTTTTTCTTTATTGTCCTGACTGAGATAGATGTCAGTTAAATAAAGATATGCTTCAGCATTTTCCGGGTCAATTTCTAATATACTTTCGAATCTTTCAATAGCCTTTTCGTATTGCCCAGATTGAATTGCAAAATAACCCAAATTTGTTAAGGCATCGACATTTTTTGGGTCTTTATTTATCACATCTTTTAAAATACCTATGCCTTTCATAGGCATTACGCCCATTTGAGAGGCTCCTTCCACATATGCAACACCTGTTGCCGTTTGTGCAGCTAAATTATCAGGATTCAACTTTAAAACCTCTGAATAACAATGTATAGCCCCCTCTATCAGAGACTTAGACTCCCCTTTTGACAGACGAAATGCTTTAAAGTAATTATCCCCAGCTAACATCCAATTTGTCTCTGTAGAAACGATTTTCGCCTTTTCTGCAGAATATTTCGCTACTAAAGGTGGAATATTCCGACTTATACTAAATTGAATTAATGAATCATAAAGAGACAATTTAGTATCAATATCGGCAATTTGGTTTGCACGATTAACCGTATTTAAGATATATAATCTATCATTTGAATCCAATTTTGAAAGCGGAGACTCAATAGATTCATGATTCGAATCACCCTCAGAATGTTCATGGCCAGCATGCTCATCCTCAACAACTGAAGCTTTCAGAGCATCTGTTGATTCACTAGTCGGCGCTAAGTAAATTAGAGTCCCAATTAAAACTCCCGCTAAAATTAGCAGGAGTTGGTTTCTTTTTTGAATAGACATTATCTCTTATGGCTTAACGTTTGCCTTTACTTTATTTACAAAGCTCTTGGAAGGCTTAAATGCAGGAATAAAATGCTCTGGAATAATCATCGTTGTATTTTTTGAAATATTTCTACCAGTTTTCTCAGCTCTTTTTTTGGTAATAAAACTTCCAAATCCTCTTAAGTATACGCTTTCCCCTTTCTCTAAAGAACCACGTACAGTTTTCATAAATTCTTCTACTGTTGTCAACACGGCAGTTTTTTCTATTCCAGTTGATTCTGAAATTTCTGCAACTATATCTGCTTTAGTCATCTTTACGTTAAATTTGTGATTAAAAATTAATTGGTTTATTATGAAACAGTTAACTGTCTCGGCGGCAAAGGTAGCAATATTTGTTTTACTCAAATCATTAATTATCACATAGTTAAAATAATTTCGACGACTTGCACAATTTTATAGACAAGCCCTCTATCTTCTCAGCTAAATTGCAAAAATGGTTCATTTTAAATAAAAGAAATTTACCCTGGAGAGGCACAAACGACCCATATAAAATATGGCTTTCAGAAATTATTCTTCAACAAACGAGAGTAGATCAAGGCATAGCCTATTACCTGAAATTTATTAGGAATTACCCTACAATTGCAGACTTAGCTAATGCAGATGAAGAAGAAATACTTAAAGACTGGCAAGGATTAGGTTATTATTCGCGGGCTAGAAACCTTCATTTTACTGCAAAAACAATACAAAATGAACTTAATGGTATATTCCCTAATTCATTTGAAAAAATAAAAAAACTAAAGGGTATAGGCGATTATACTGCGGCGGCTATTTCATCTTTTGCCTTTGATGAGTCAAAAGCTGTAGTTGATGGAAATGTCTATAGGTTATTAGCTAGACTTATTGGATCCGAAATACCTATAGATACAACAGAAGGAAAGAAATTTTTTCAAGCCCTGGCAGATCAATTGATTGATAATAACAATCCAGGCCCTCACAACCAGGCTATCATGGAATTTGGAGCATTGCATTGCACACCAAAAAACCAGAAATGCGAAACCTGTGTCTTTAATGATACGTGCATTGCTCAAAAACTTGGAACCCAAGACTTATTGCCAATAAAAAAGAATAAAATAAAACAACGAAAGCGATATTTCAATTACTTCATTCTTGAAAATGAAGCTTACATTTTAATTCATAAAAGAGCAACAAAAGGAATTTGGCAGAACCTTTATGATTTTCCCATGATTGAAATGAAATCCAAGACCTCAACCGATTTAATTATAGATCAAAAAGAGTTCACTGACATAATCAAAGATTGTAAATTTAAATTAGTCTTTTCATCAGCTGAAAGAAAGCACATATTGAGTCATCAAATAATTATGGCTACCTTTCATCACATACAAATCTCAGAGAGGCATTCATTTCACAATGCATCTTTAAAGTGGATAAAAAAAAGCTCTTTCAATAAATACCCTATTCCTAAATTAATAGAGAATTATTTAAAGGAAGAAACCAATTTCCTATCTTTGCTTAACAGTTAATTTAAAGCATTTAAAAATATGTCAGGCGTAAATAAAGTCATAATTGTAGGAAGGTTAGGTAAAGATCCTGAGGTACGTCACTTAGAAAGTGGCGCTGCAGTAGCTAACTTTTCTGTAGCTACTTCAGAAACGTACAAAGACAAGTCAGGGAATAAACAAGAACAAACTGAATGGCACAATGTAGTCCTTTGGAGAGGTTTAGCCGAAATAGCTGAAAAATACCTTGCAAAAGGAAATCTTGTATATATCGAAGGGAAATTAAAAACCAGAAACTGGCAAGACAAAGAGGGCAACACTAGATATACTACCGAAATTGTTGGAGACAACATGACCATGCTAGGAAGCAAAAATGATTCTTCTTCTGGCAGCCAAAGTCAATCTGAAAATTCAAATCAAAGTCAAGACACCAGCAAGCAAAAAGCTGAACTTAAGGAAGATGAATCAGACGATTTGCCATTCTAGCTTATGAAAATAATTTTTGAAATTTTCTTTTTTTCACAAAATCTGTAAACTTTGGACGACCCCTTTCAACAGGTTCTCTCTTTTATAACTCTAAACAACACCACTCACTTATCTTATTCAATTGAGGTAACAATAGCATCAATTTTTATTTTAATACTCCTAGTATGCTCAGCGCTTATTTCAGGTTCAGAAGTAGCGTGTTTTTCTTTAAGTCCAGCTGATAAGGAAAATCTTTCTAATAATAGTGATCGAAAAAGTGTTTTGCTCACCTCCCTATTAGAGAAACCTAAGCGCCTTCTTGCCACTATACTGATCATCAACAATTTTGTAAATGTGGCAATCGTCATTTTATCTACCTTCTTGTTGGATTTAATTATTGATGATTCAATAAGCGAAACAATGCTTTTCGTATTACAAGTAGTAATTGTAACATTTCTTCTACTCCTAATTGGAGAAGTTATCCCAAAAATATATGCGAATAAAAATCCATTAGTTCTTTCAAACTTCATGGCCATACCCATTTACTTCCTAAGAATACTCTTAACGCCTTTAAGTAGCTTACTTGTAAACTCGACTAACTTTATTGACAAAAGAGTTAAGAAAAGAGGTCACAACATATCAGTTGATGAATTATCTCAAGCATTGGAGTTAACATCGGACGATAATGAAAAAGAAGATGACCAAAAAATACTTAAAGGAATTGTAAAATTTGGCAATACTGATGTGAAACAAGTAATGACTCCGCGGGTTGATGTTTTAAGTATAGAGGAAGAAACAGAATTCAAAGAAGTCATCCAACAAATACTTGACTCTGGGTATTCTCGAATTCCGGTTCATAAGGAGAATTTTGATAATATTTCTGGTATTCTATATACCAAAGATCTCCTTCCACATCTAAAGGAAGATAAATTCGATTGGAAAAGCATTATTAGAAAGCCCTTTTTTGTCCCTGAAAATAAAAAAATTGATGATCTCTTAAGAGAATTTCAAACAAAAAAAATTCATGTAGCTATTGTTGTCGATGAATACGGTGGTAGTTCAGGACTAATAAGCCTTGAAGACATTTTAGAAGAAATTGTTGGAGAAATAAGCGATGAATTTGATGATGATGAATTGGCTTATTCAAAAATTGATGAGAGAAATTATGTGTTTGAAGGAAAAACGACCTTGATTGATGTATATAAGGTACTGAACATTGATGGAGACGAGTTTGAAGCAGAGAAAGGCGAATCTGATACCTTAGCAGGTTTGGTCCTAGAGTTGTTTGGTAAAATTCCTAAGAAAAACGAAAAGTTCAAATTCAATGATTATCAAATTACAATCGAAGCAGCTGATAAAAGAAGAATTAAGCACATTCGCCTAACCTTACCTGAAAACAAAGCTGATTAAATGAAGGTTCTTTATTATTTGATTCTATTTATTCTATTGGCTTCTTGCCAAGAAAGTATTATTCCTAAACCTGCAGGGTATTTCAGAATTGACTTACCTAAAAAAGAATACACTCCTATAGATTCAATACCCTTCCCTTTTTCATTTGAGCTACCCCAATACGCCTATATCAACTTAAGAAGAACGAAAAAGGATAAAAACTTCGTAAATATTGATTTCACCAAATATGGAGCGAGAATCCATATTAGTTATATGCCCATTTCGAATAACTTGCCTAAACTCTTGGAAGACTCAAGAACATTGGTTTACAAACATGTTATAAAAGCCCAAGACATTAAAGAAAATTTAGTTTTAAATAATGAAGACCGAGTATTTGGCACCTATTACCAGATTGAGGGAAATGCAGCTTCAGGGTCACAATTTTATTTAACTGATAGCGTGAATCACTTTTTAAGAGGGGCACTCTACTTTAATGTTGAACCTAATTACGACTCCATTGCTCCAGTTCAAGCTTTTATTAAAGCTGACATTGAGCATTTAATTGAAAGTTTTAAGTGGAAATCTGAGGAATAATTTAATTATCCGCAGAATAATTAAATCGATGCAAGCCAAAAATGGCAGCTCCCAATAAAACAAAAGCTCCTAATTGGTGAATTAAGCCCAATGAAATAGGAACTGCATAAATCAACGTAAAAATCCCCAAAACAAACTGCAAGGAAACCGCAGTTAGAAGAAGATAAAGACTACTTTTTTGAGAATCAGCCAAGTTCATTTTACGCCCTTTAAAGAATATAACTAAGATTATAGCTACCACAAAATAAGCCAAGTAACGGTGAATAAGTTGATAAATCCCTTAAAACAAAGATATTCACGCTTATTTGTGGTTTCAATACTTAAAACTCACTTACTAGAAACTTCCAATTTTCCTATCCTTTCTTCCAATTGCAGTATGTAAAGAGTAAGCTCCTCAATTTTCTCCATTTGAATTTTTGCTAATTCACCTAGGCCAATACCTTCTTCTTCCACTTTCTGAGCAGGCTTAACTCCAGGAAGATGATTATTACTTGTTATATAATTTCTTAGAGAGGATAAACTCATCAATTCATATTCTTCATCAAATACATAATCAGGAAATGCAGTTAAAGTAACTTCCACTTCTCTTGCAAAAACACGTCCATCACCTTTTACAAGAAAATCAGTTCCATTTGATAATGAATTTTCAACTAAGAGCGCATTTTCGTTAGGACCTGCCACAGATTTAATAGCGCCATTAACTTCTAACGGCTGAGTTGGATTTGTTGTCCCAATTCCAACATTGCCATCATTTAACGTAAGCATATCAACATTTGACTCCCAATCATAAAATCGGACCTCATGAAATGCTATCCGGTGAAATCCATTTTGAGACTCAAATTGAATCGCATCATTAGAATTTACACCATCAAACCTCACCCATCCGTTAACTTCAAGTTCAGTTGACGGAATTGATGTCCCAATCCCAACATTCCCGTTAGACATCCATGTTAATACGGCTTTTCTACCACCATTTACAGTTCCTAAAACTCCGCCCCACCATCCTTTTAGAATTGGCCCATCAATAGTTGCATTGTCAAATGTAAAACTATACTGTAAACTAGGGTTCTGGTCAGTTGCTCCTTTTAACAACAATTTATTACCATTTAAAACAATATTTCCATTTCTAACGTCTATGGCATCTAATGGAGTTGTTGTGCCAATACCTACAAATCCCTTGAAGTAAGAAAATTCACTATCAATGTCAATTGAAAATAAAACATCACCAGTTGTTCCATCATTTTTATTTTCTACAACTAACTGATTGCTATTAGAACGATAAAGTAACTGAAGCCCTTCATTTCCATCATCACCAAACAAGATACCGTGAGGTCCAGCCAAACCCAAACCGAGTTTAAATTGAGAACTAGAAGATAAAAGACCCATGTCTCCATCACTATCGACGAACATTTTACTGGTGTTGTTAACTTTAAAATTCAA
>CAYPJC010000138.1:0-6177 GCA_964410855.1 uncultured Flavobacteriales bacterium
AATACGCTTATTCATTCAATGGAATATAGGTTGACTAAAGTACAAAATGATTCGCCTTGTGTAACTATCAGCAAAGCGACAAATCATTAATTTAAAGAACTAGCGCCTTGCCTTTCTGTCTTAACTTCATCGAAGTTATCAAAATCAAATCCATCTGTGTTCATTATCTGCATTGCAACGCTATCAGCTTTTTTAAAAATCAGCTTCTTAAAAAGCTGACTTAAAAAACCCACACGGTTGATACACTACCCAAGAAAATACTAATTTAGATAATACCAAAACTTAGAGTTTGGCTCTTTCTTTTTTGTAACAAAAAAAACAGAAGATATTATATCAAATGAAAAGTTATTTAGATTCGAAAAATCACCCTTATCTCTTGGGCGCATTAGGTATTTAACTAATCGACTTCCATCCTTAAAGATCAAAAGACAATTCAGTCATTGGGTTAAAAGGCCCTCCAGTAGTACTTAAAGAGTTATAACACACTTAATCCTATTTTGTTTGATATAGCATTTAACGTTAATGAATGATCTCCTTTGTTAGTGTTTGAAGCCAATTTTCTTTCTGTCCTTGTGTTCCAGTTCTTCTTGTTTAGCTTGTTCAAACTGCTTTAAATATTCAAAAATTAAATTTATCTGATCATCTTGTCCTGATATTTTTTTATTGATTTCATCTAATGAAGCTGTAAATTCAGAGTAACCAATTGCCATTTTTCTAAGAGCTACAAATGTCCTCATTATTGCAATATTCATTTCTTTGGCTCTTTTACTTTTTAAAACGCTGGACAACATAGCCACACCAGTTTCTGTAAACGCAAATGGTTTTGCACCTCCTAAATGCTGCTTTGATGGTATCACATTTTGTGATACCACAGCTTCTATTTCTTCATCAGTTAAAACAAACATAAAATCATCAGGGAACAAATCCATATTCCTACGAACTGCCTGTTTTAATGACCGATTTTCAACTGAGTAAAGTTCTGCTAAATGCACATCTAACATTATTTTTTCGCCTCTTAAAACAACTATTCTGTTTAAAATTCTTTCTTGTGGTATGATTGCTTCTTTACTCATTTTTCTACTTAAATTCAATTACAAAACTACTGTAAAAGCAGAAGGTATCACATTTTGTGATACCTTCTGCTTAACTTTTTTTCTCGGCATCTTGTTTAAACATCTTTTGTAATCTTAATGCTTTTCCTACTGTATCTGTTGGGATGTTAAACCATTACTTTCAACTGTATTTGCTTAGAAAATAGGCTTTCTTTTATTAAACCACACGATGCACCTATCCTTTATGGCTAAAACAAAAAGTATATTTATCAATTGGAATTTTGCCAATCGAAATGAAATTAAAAATCGCTTTAGTTTATTCCTCACTATTTCTATTGTTGCTGCAATGCTCAAATTCAGCTTCAAAGAAGGAACAGCTAAAGAATAATAAATGGGACTCTTCAATAAAGATAAATGGGGTAAGTTTCGTTTCTCCTTCAAAAGAAATTGGGCAAAAAGAAGTTAATGGTCCGAAAGAAGCTTTATTTTCTAATTACTTAAGCCTGATGCCATACGGTTTTGTAGCTAAAGGCAGCACCGATTTAGTGTTTAACAGTGAATGGCAATGGTGGGGCGAAAAAACTCAAGGGATAAACAAGATGATTGAAATTGCTCATGAAGGAAATTATGACATTATGTTAAAACCCCACGTTTGGAAAAGGCATGGAGAGTTTACAGGGGATCATTCGCACGACAATATAGAGGATTGGCAAGCATTCGAAAAGTCATTTGAGAAATATGTGCTCCATTTTGCAGAAATAGCAGAAAATACAGGAATTGCAATTTTTTGCATTGGAACTGAATGGGAAAATTTTGTTGTAGAACGCCCTTTATTTTGGAAGGAATTAATTCAAAAGGTTAGGCAAAAATATTCAGGCAAATTAACTTATGCAGCTAATTGGGATGAATATCAAAAAATTCCATTTTGGGAAGACTTAGACTTTATTGGTGTTGATGCCTATTTCCCATTAGTAAATGACAAAACTCCTTCTGTTAAATCTTTAGAATCTGCGCTAATTCCTTTTGAGAGCCAATTAAAAATATTTTCCGATTCACTCCAAAAACAAATTCTGTTTACAGAGTATGGTTATCGCAGTAAGAACAACTCCACATTTAAGCCATGGGAATCGGGAAGAGAGGGTGAAGTTAACTTACAAGCTCAGAGCAATGCTTACCAAGCATTTTACAATACCTTTTGGAGTAAACCATTTATAGCAGGGGGATTCTTATGGAAATGGTTTCCAAATACCGATGAATTTGGTGGCTTAGATAATAATGGGTTCACCCCTCAAAACAAACCAGTTGAGAAAATCATTAAGAGCGAGTATTCAAACTAAATCCGCCTAATCAACTCCAAATAGAGTTTGGTCAAATTCTTTTCAGCTTTTCCTGCAATTTCTAAGATTTCAGCTATAGAAACTGGCTTTAAATTATCTGGATCACACTCATCCGTTAAAACAGAAATAGCACAGCAAGGCAAACCCATATGATTAGCAACAATTACTTCAGGAGCGGTTGACATTCCAATGGCGTCGGAACCAATCTTTCGCAAGTATCTATATTCAGCCCTAGTTTCTAAGTTAGGCCCAGCTACAGGAGTATAAACTCCCTTATTAAGAGTAATTTTTAATTCGTCCGCAATTGATTCGAGAAGTTGATTCATTTCTCTATCATATGGCTGGCTCATATCAGGAAATCTTGGCCCTAATTCATCAAAATTCTTTCCCCTTAAAGGATTATCGGGAATCATATTAATGTGATCCTCAATTAGCATGAGCGTTCCTTTCTTAAAATCAGGATTAACAGTTCCCGCTGCATTTGATATTAGTAATTTTTGAATCCCTAGGCTTTTTAAAACTCGAACTGGAAAAGTTATCTCTGCTCCAGAGTACCCTTCGTAGTAATGAAAACGACCTTGCATTGCAATTACCTTTTTTCCGCATAAATCACCGTAAATCAATTTGCCGCTATGGGACTCTACAGTAGAGACTGGAAAATTTGGAATATCCGCATAATCAATTATTTGCTCAGCTTTAATTTGCAAAGCCAGATTACCTAAACCTGTCCCTAAAATAATTCCTATAGAAGGAGAATCGACCCCTTTTGAGCGAATAAATTCTACTGCTTTATTAATACTTTCAATCATTTATAGCTCAATTTTGTTTGGATAGCTTGACTCTTTTAAGTCCTCAATATTATCAATGTCAATCAATTCTTGCAAGCATTTAACTTTTAATTGCAATCGGTCTGCTTTTTCTAAAGTTTGTTTCAAGACTAATTCAGTGCTCCAATTAATCCCTTCAAACAATTCGGGAATTAGCTTTTTCATTCCTAATAAATAATAGCCCCCATCATTTGCTGGCCCAAGAACAAGATCATTTGAATTGAGCTCTTCAAAAGCTTCGTTTATAATATCAGAAGTTAAATCATAACAGTCACTGCCTATAATTACTGACTTAGAATTGTCTTCAATAACCTCAGTAAATGCAGCCTTCATTTTTTGACCTAAATCACCTGAGTTTTGTAATTTTTTATGAAAATTGTCTGTAGACCAACCATCAGATTTGATTTCCTTATAGTAAAATAAAAATCGTTTAGCAATAACAGCTTCTGCCACTACCCTAGATTTTACTATCAAGTCTTTATATACTTTGAGTGCTTTTGTGTCGCCAATGGTTTTCGCCAAACGGGTTTTCACTGTACCTAAAACTGGGTTTTTAATGAATACAATTAGGTTCCTATCCATTGAAACTAGTTATTCAATTTCCAGCTATACTCCATAAAATCGACTTTAGTTGAAGCTTCAATTTTACTAGTTGAATACTTATTGATGTAATCGATTACAGTCCCGTTTTTAGTGAAATCATCCTTATACCACTCAAATAACTTGGAGACTTTAATGGGATTAGAAGATAAATTATTTTTTGAACTATTATTAATAAAAGCCTTCGTCAATTGGGTTAAATTGGCTTCTAAATTTTGTGGGGTAAAAGCGCTGTTATTTAATTTAGGGCATGACTTAGCAGCACAATTAACTGCAAAATGTATTCGAGGGTCAGGATATTTAATTCTTAAAATATCATGTTCTATGTTATTTAAAGAATATGTTTTTTCTCCAATTTTAATAAATTTTAAATCCCATGCTTTTCCATTATTAATATCCATAATTGAATTCAAGGGATAATTTTTCAAAATCAAACTTACCGTATTGGCATTGTAAGCATTTATCCAATAGGACATAGACTCTTGCTTGGACCAAGAAGAACTTGGTTGATTTTTGCTCAATAAACTTAAATAAGCGTCTAATTTGGATTGAGATGTCTTAAAACCATCATAGTCGACTTTTCCTTCACTGCTAACGTATTTAGATAGTAATGAATTCCAATTTACATGATCAACTTTGGGTGAATTGTCTATTATAAATGACAAACAAATTAGAATAGCAAAAGTGTATAAGGCTTTTTTCATTTATAAAACTTAAGACTAACAAACTTAATCAAAAGAAATACTGTAGTTGAGTCTATAGGATTTTCAATTCACTATAAAGAAACATTAAATAGCTAACTTTGAGAAAGATGAAATTGATTCTCAGTATTTTTATTTTCTTAGTAATCTCTAGCAGTTTTAATGCTTCGGCTAGTGAATTGTCTAAAGTAGATTCCCTATTAGCTGTTATAGATTCCACTCAAAGCGATTCCATCAAAATCAAATCATTGAACAAGTTATCTTGGCAATTTATGTACAATAATCCTGATACAACAAGGGTTATTTCACGTTCAGCTATTAACCTTTGGAATCCAACTTTCAAACGTTCTCTATTGATTAACTCTTATAATGACCTTGCTACTTCATTTGCTGTGCAAGGGGAGTTTGATTCTTCATTGGTTTATTTCAAGCGAGCCAAATTAGAGACGCAAAAAACAAAAGATATAGAGTTGAAAGCTATGGTATTAAATAACATAGGGCTTGTTTATTGGAATCAAGGTAAATTTGATCAGGCGATTGAATCCTATGATAAAGCCTTAATTCAATACAAATTGCTTAACAAAAAGATTGTTGATATGGCCAATGCCTATAATAATTTAGGCCTTATTCACAAAGACAAAGGAGATTTTGATAAGGCAATTGAAAGCTTTAAAAATGCTGTTTCTATTTTTGACTCTCTTGAATCTAAAGGAAGGGGTGTTGCCAATACCTATAATAATATAGGAACTATATATAAATCAAAAGGAAATATTGCCAATGCTTTAGAATTCTATTTGAAAGCACTTAGAAAGCTTGAAGAAATTGAGGATGAATCGGATGGGTATGCAAATGTGTTAACCAACATTGGAATAATTTATGAAGAATTAGATGAGTTTGAAAAGGCATTAGAATATTATGAGCGCTCAAAAGCAGCTTTTGAAGAAATAAGTGATAAGTCAAATGGCTTAGCAAATGTTTTAAATAATATTGGCAACATCTACAAAGCAGATAGCTCCTACAATGAAGCCTTGGCCTCTTTTAATGAAGCCTTGGTTATGCAAAAATCAATGGGAGATCAATCAATAGGCATGTCTGAATCCTATCTAAATATTGGAGCTCTAAAGAATGTTCAAGAAAAGGTAGGAGAAGCCGAAGAGAACTTTAATAAAGCATTAACCATTCAAAGAGATTTGGGAGATAAAAAGGGAATCGCCATTTCACTGCAATATCTGGGATCCTTAGACAACGATAGAGAGAATCCAAGATCTGCCATTAAAAAATGCAGTGAAAGCTTAGAAATTGCGTCTCAATTAGGCCTCTTAGAAGCAAAGAAAGAGGCTTGCTTTTGCCTTTCAACGGCTTATGACAAAATAAACAACACAGAGAAGGCATTTTATTATTACAAACTGTTTGTAACCAACAGAGACAGTGTATTAAACAACGAAAATACTAGAGCTGTCACTCAAAAAGCAATGCGTTATGAATTCGATAAAATTCAATACCAAGACAGTTTAGATCGAGCGACTGAAGCCAGGAAACAAGAGCTAATTCAAGTAGAAAAAGACTTGAAGAAAGAAGCTGAGATTCAACGACAACGAACTTATGCTATTTTAGGTGGGGTTGGGTTTCTTTTCATGTTAGGATTGGCCTTCGTACTATT
>CAYPJC010000139.1:0-1072 GCA_964410855.1 uncultured Flavobacteriales bacterium
AATTATTTAGCGTATTCGATTTGGCTTGCAAAAATACCCTAATTCGAGCAGTTGATTCCTTTTTGTTCTGTTGTCAATTTTTGTACTTTTGGTCTTTATTAAAGATAGTCTATGTCAAATTATTTGGAGTTCGAAGAACCTATCAAAGAAATTATTGAGCAGCTTGAACAAGCAAAAGAGTTAGAGGAAAAGAGTCAAGTAGACGTTTCTAAAACAACCAAAGCCTTAGAAAAGAAACTAAAGGAGACTAGAATAAAAATTTATAAGAATCTATCCTCTTGGCAAAAGGTTCAAGTAAGTCGTCACCCTGATAGACCATATACTCTAAGTTATATTGAAGCAGTTACTTCTGGAGACTTCATAGAATTACATGGCGACAGAAATATCAAAGATGACAAGGCCATGGTTGGTGGTATTGGAACAATTGATGGTCAATCAGTCATGTTTATTGGCCAACAAAAGGGAATAAATACTAAAATGCGTCAATATAGAAACTTTGGGATGGCGAATCCAGAAGGTTATAGAAAAGCATTAAGGCTGATGAAACTTGCAGAAAAATTCAACATTCCGGTGGTCTCTTTTATTGATACACCAGGAGCATTTCCGGGACTAGAAGCAGAAGAAAGAGGTCAGGGAGAAGCTATAGCAAGGAACTTGATGGAAATGATTACTTTAAAAGTTCCCATAATTTGTATCATTATTGGTGAGGGAGCTTCAGGAGGAGCCTTGGGCATAGGCATTGGCGATAAAGTTCTTATGATGGAAAATACATGGTATTCTGTTATTTCTCCTGAAAGTTGTTCTTCTATCTTATGGAGAAGTTGGGATTACAAAGAACAAGCAGCAGAAGCTCTTAAATTAACTGCACCGCAAATGCTTGAGAATAAATTAATAGATGGTATTATAAAAGAGCCAAATGGTGGAGCGCATGCTAACCCAGTAGAATCATATGCAATAGTTAAAAAAGAGATTCTTAAACAGTTAGATAAGCTAATTAACTTAGAAGCAGACAAACGTGTTGCTTCTCGAATTAAGAAATTCTCAAACATGGGTATAGTAGAAGAAGGCAAAA
>CAYPJC010000139.1:1102-6167 GCA_964410855.1 uncultured Flavobacteriales bacterium
CATACCAACTATATTTTCTGGAAAATTTGTGATTTGCTGGATCAATGATTTTGATTGATACTGATATTTCCTAATTTCCCTATCAGAAGCCATATAAACGTAGTTGTTTAGGGCATCATATTTTATAATTGAATTCTTGAACAGTACATATTCTAGTAGCTGATTATTAGAAAAATCATATTTGATTACTCTGTTTTTTGTAGCGATTAAATACTCGTAATTATTTACTTGCTCAACACTTAAAATACTATCTGTAAAATCACTTATTTTTTTCTTCCCTCCTGCTAAAATATCAAGTTCACTTATTCTACCTCCGTTTTCATCATTTTGAAAAAGTAGTAAGTTGTTTTTATCGCTAAAATAAATTGCTTCGCATGGATACTGAATGGCAATACTAGTTAGCCTTTGTGCTGAATTTCTATGCAATACATTTATAAATCTGTTTCCCTGATTTAGATCTAACTCTTCTATTGCAGTATAGTCATCGCTAAGCTTCATTGCGCCAAAAATTCTACCGTCAAGTGAGCTATAAACGTAATTTATATTGTAGTTTGAGGTAAACCGAACAAGCTCTCCTTCTTTTGTCGAAACGAAAACTTCGTTTTGATTCAAATCAATGTCGGTATAAGCTTCTTTAAAACTGCTATTTATATTTTGATCCAGCTCAAATTGTTTTTCGTTAAGCTGATAAACTAAAACATTTCCACTACTTTTTGGAATAAACCATAATTGTTGATTGTAGCTATTCAATACAGAACCAAAATAAGGTTCATTGATTGTGCCTATTTTCTCTTCCTCTAATGCGGAATTTGTTAGGTAAAAATTTGTTATTGACTGGGATGAACTAAAAAGTACAAGGCCAATCATACTTTTTGGAATACCTTTAATAAATATATACTGAAAACCATAGGCTGTATTATTTTCATCTTGAGCTTCTATTTTAAAATAATATCTTCCAGTAGATAGAAGGCTATCGTCCAATGAAAATGTAGCTTCCAATTCAAAAGAGGATTGATTAGGGGTATAAAATAGAGAAGACAGCACTTTTTGCCCACTTTGGTCTTCAATCAAACTTACTTGAATAGACTTAATTATTACATCATCAGTAATTGAGGCTCTTAAAGCAACATTATCTAAGACTTGATATCGAGTATTCTCTGATGGACTAGTTACACTTATCAAAGGAGGATTTTTATCTTTATCCTTATTGCAAGAAAACAAAAGAAAACAAACAACAACAAAAAGGAAATTCTGAAAGATTTTCATTCAATAAAATTAAGCACAACATAAGTGAATAAATATTTTTTTGATGCTCTAAAATTGCTCATAACTTCTTAATAAGCTGTTTATAAGTTGTGAATCATGTGTTAACTTAATTTTATAAGTTAAGTCTGATTAATATCCATAAGCCATTAAAGGCAGGAAAACTTAATTCTCATTAAAGTGTTTTTTTAAGAATCAAAAGAATTCTAAAAGACTATTTTTGAAGCATGAATAACCCCCAAGAAAAAACGGATAGAATAAGAAAGAGAAATACCAATAACGCTCTTCAATTGTCTAGTTTAGAACATGGTAGACTTCAACCACAAGCTGTGGATTTAGAAGAGGCAGTTCTTGGGGCCATGATGCTTGAAAAAGAAGCGGTAAACACTGCAATAGATATTTTACAGCCACGTAGTTTTTACAAAGAAAGTCATCAAAAGATTTTTGAAATCATCCAAGATCTTTTTCAAAAATCTGAACCAATTGACATATTAACAATTACTAATGCTTTAAAGCAAAAAGGCGAGTTAGAAGTTGTTGGTGGGCCATATTATATTACTCAATTAACAAATAGAGTTGCTTCAGCAGCTAATATTGAGTTCCATGCAAGAATAATTTCTCAAAAGTACATTCAACGAGAATTAATAAGAATTTCTACAGAAATTATTACTGATGCTTATGATGAAACGACCGATGTTTTTACTTTATTAGATAAAGCGGAAAGTGGCTTATTTGGTGTTACTGAAGGGAATATTAGAAAGAATTACGATTCAATGTCTACCCTTATCCGATCTGCAATTAAACAGATTGAACAAGCTAAAGGGCAGGAAGGCAATGTAATTGGAGTAGCTTCAGGATTTACAGCATTAGATCGCATAACAAACGGATGGCAGCCATCTGATTTAGTCATTTTAGCAGCTAGACCAGCTATGGGAAAAACGGCATTTGCGCTTTCATTAGCTAGAAATGCAGCTGTAGATTTTCAAAAACCAGTTGCTGTATTCTCATTAGAGATGTCTTCCTTACAATTAGTAACCCGACTAATATCTTCTGAGTCTGAACTTTCTTCAGGTAAATTAAGAAGTGGGAATCTTCGAAATGATGAAATTGAGCAAATACATGCAAAAATCACTGATCTTGCTGAAGCTCCAATTTTTATAGATGATACACCAGGGATTTCAGTTTTTGAACTTCGTGCGAAAGCAAGAAGATTAAAGTCACAGCATGATATTCAGCTTTTAATAGTTGATTACTTGCAATTAATGACTGCGGGTAGCGAAGGTTCTAAAACAGGAAATAGAGAACAAGAGATTAGTACTATTTCTAGATCCCTTAAAAGCATCGCAAAAGAACTAAACATCCCTGTTATTGCCTTATCACAATTGAGTCGAGCAGTAGAATCTAGAGGAGGCGATCGTCGTCCACAATTATCAGATCTTAGAGAATCAGGATCAATTGAACAAGATGCAGATATGGTTATGTTCATAAACAGACCCGAGTATTATGGTTTGACGGAGGATGAAGAAGGAAACTCTACTTTAGGTGTTGCCAATATTATTATTGCAAAACACAGAAATGGTGCTATCGGTGATGTTCAGCTTAAATTTACACCTGAGCTTGCTAAATTTAGCGACTTAGATTCTCGCCAATTTGGTACCGAAGATTCATTTGGAGAACTCCCTGTTTCAGATGAATTTGACCAAGGTGGAAGTATTACCATGAAATCACGAATGGATGACGATATTGATAATGAAGAAGACGCGCCTTTCTAGCTTTTTCTTAACTTAGCGTATCGTCTTAAATTATCTACAATGAAATCAATAAGCCTAGGAATACTTCTTTATATACTTTCCTTTTCTGCATTTGGTTCTTATTTATTAATCCCTATGGATAATAGCCAGAAAAATCACCTAAAGGCATATGGAATTGCATTCTGGTGCCTTCAGGGAGAGGTTGAAGTTGACTGGTTGCTCAACTATAGAGGAGGTAGTTTTATGATAAAAAATGCCAAAGCGATTCAAGATGAACTTCTAATCAGAGGAGTTTCTTATGAGCTAATTCCAAATGCTAAATCTTCAGCAATACTAAATGAAATTGCCAATCCAGAAACAAATCAAGATGTAGTTAAACTAATAAAACCTCCTAAAATGGCCGTGTACTCACCGAAGGGAAAACAACCTTGGGATGATGCGGTTACTTTAGTTTTAACGTATGCAGAGATTCCTTACACAGTTATTTATGATAAAGATATTATACAAGGAAAGCTTCCTCTTTACGATTGGCTGCACCTGCATCATGAAGACTTTACAGGCCAATACGGACGTTTTTATGGAAATTATCGCAACGCTGCCTGGTACAAAGAACAGGTTCTATCAAACGAAACCATTGCAACGGAATTGGGATTTAATAAAGTCTCTGAATTAAAGTTAGGTGTTGCACAACGTATTAAAGAATTCACAGCAGGAGGAGGATTTCTCTTCGCTATGTGTTCAGGAACTGATTCTTACGATATAGCTTTGGCTTCTGCAGGTATAGATATTTGTGAAAAAATGTATGATGGAGATGGAACTACACCCAATTATAACTCTAAACTCAATTATAAAAATGGTTTTGCCTTTACCGATTATGTTTTAAAAACCAATCCAATAGAGTACGAATTTTCAACTATTGATGCGACTCCAATCCATTCGAAAACACCACAGAATAGAGATAAATTTACATTATTCGAATTCTCGGCCAAATGGGACCCATTACCAACGATGCTTTGCCAAAATCACACCCAAATTATAGATGGGTTCATGGGACAAACGACTGCTTATAATAAACGATACATTAAACCTGAAGTACTAATATTAGGTGAAAATAAAGCATTGAATTCAGCACGGTACATTCATGGAAAATTTGGAAAAGGAACTTGGACATTTTATGGTGGACATGACCCAGAAGATTATCAACATTTTGTTGGCGACCCTCCTACAGATTTAAATTTACATCCAAACAGTCCTGGTTACCGCCTAATCTTAAACAATGTACTTTTTCCTGCGGCAAAAAAGAAAAAGCAAAAAACCTAAACCAATCTTATTAGGGCTTGCTAAAAAAGTCAGAAGTGCGTTAGATTTTTTATTTGCAAAGTGAAGATGTGTAAATACACCTCGAACTGAAGCAAATGGAAAATATAATGTGCTTCTGACTAGCTAAATTATCGTACCATTCTGGCTTGTAAATGCAATAACAGGAGTGTTTTTGTACCAAAACTTTTGCACTAATGCCGATAATTGCATTCGTAACGCGCTAAACAATAGTAGCTTAAACGCTTTTCAGCAAGCCCTAATTAATTGATCATTCTCCATGTGAAGCCAACTTTGATTGATTTACCTGGAATGGAATATCCATCAATTCGATATGAATCTTCAGAGAAACTCTTACCAAAAACATTCTCCATTTTAACCATGATTCGAGCACTCTTATTAACTCTCATATTTAAAAAGAGGTCGACTTGATAGATATCACCTAACTGAGAGGGATTTTCATTAAGATAAAATTGAGTTAAAGAAGGAGAATATTTATAACCAGCATAGGATCCTATAATTCTTAAATCTGAACCTATTTGAAAGCTGAGGGCGTTCCTTATAATACTGTTTTCATAATACAATGAATGATAAGAGGTAAAAGCAGGTAAAGGAACAATATCAATTCTTGATATTTCTTGGATCAAAATTATATTTCTCAAGTTCATATGCCTTAAGAACTCTAGCTTAAAGTCAATTTTAAAAAACAAATTAGTAAATGATTCATTGAGTTG
>CAYPJC010000140.1:0-3599 GCA_964410855.1 uncultured Flavobacteriales bacterium
GTAGTCGGACTCAATACTCACGAAATTCACATTTGTTCCTTACTTTTTGTAGGCTTCACTATTTCTAATGCTAGATCCTTCTTCTAACACATTTATTTCCTCCACATTATCTACATATTTAATGTAGTGTGGTGAACCTGTCTGTATAAAAAAGTCTAAACCAATTTGCTCAACCCTTTTTACATCACCCATTTTGGTCGCAAATAAATCACCGATTGATTTCCCTTTATGGAATCCATCGATGGCTTTGAAATAGCAAGTAGTATCAATCATTCCCAATTTTTTGGCAAAAGCTTGAGCGCATCTACTTCCATTGCCACAGAAACTCTGTGAACCATCTGCATTGTAGTAATCCATTTCAAAATCACAGGCGGCATGCTTCTTCAAAATGATTACGCCATCTGCTCCTATCCCGAACCTTCGATCGCAAATTTGTTCGATTTGTTGCTTCGTAAATTCATGAGCAAATTCACGACCATCAATCATTACAAAGTCATTCCCAGTTCCTTGATATTTATAAAACGTTAGATTCATTTTTCTCTTTGATAACAGTTAGTATAGGCTTAACAATAATTAACTTCAACTAGCCAACATCCGATTTTATAAGGCGTTGTATTTCGAGTTCGTATTGCGAAGTTAATCGTTAAATTTTAATAGCATGAAAAAGTTTTTTGGAGCGTTTTTAATCGCTTTACTAGGTGGAGTCACCTCTCTAGGAATCTATACCTTAATTCTACCACAAAATCAAAACCCTACTGAATATCACAAAGAAAACGATAGCAAATTGGTAGGACTATTTAGTGCCGGACCTGAAATGGGTGTGGATTATATAACTGCGGCTGAAATGACCGTAAATGGTGTAGTTCATGTGAAAACGGAAGGTACAGTAGAATTTCAGCAAAGAGCTTATGATCCTTTTCGTGAGTTCTTCTATGGAGATGGGAACTACAGCAGAAAGCAACAACAAGCAGTAAGAGGCGCAGGATCAGGTGTAATTATCTCTGCCGATGGTTACTTAGTCACCAATAATCATGTGATTGACAATGCTGATGTAATTAAAGTGACCTTGAATAATAAAAAAACATATGAAGCTGAATTGATAGGAACAGACCCCGCTACCGACATAGCATTGCTAAAAATTGAAGAGAAAGGACTTCCTTTCATTTCTTATGGCAATTCAGACGAAATTAGAATTGGAGAATGGGTATTGGCAGTTGGAAATCCATTTAACCTTACTTCTACTGTTACGGCAGGAATTGTATCAGCCAAAGGCAGGGACATCGACATTTTGAGAAATGACCCTGTGAGTGGTTTGCCGTCTATAGAATCTTTTATACAAACCGATGCAGCGGTTAACCCCGGAAATAGTGGAGGAGCTTTAGTTAATACCAAAGGAGAATTAATAGGTATTAATGCCGCTATTAAGTCAAATACAGGATCATATGCTGGTTATTCATTTGCGATTCCTTCAAACATTGTAAAAAAAGTAGTTGGCGATTTAAAAGAATTTGGAACAGTACAACGGGCATTCATCGGAATTAACATTCGAAATATTGATGAAAAGATAGCAGAAGAAAATGGAATTGAAGACCTTAATGGAGTGTATGTTGTAGGCTTGGCTGATATGGGATCAGCCAAAGTAGCAGGCATAAAAGAAGGAGACATCATCAAGGAAATAGAAGGGTTAAAAGTAAACACGGTTAATGAATTACAAGCTAAAATAGGTGAATACAGACCGGGCGATGAAATCACAGTTCGCTTAATTCGCGAAGGTAATACACTAGATAAAAAAGTGGAATTAAAAGACTTCGAAGGTAATACGTCTATTGTAACTGGAGGTAAAAATGATTTGCTTAAAAAATTGGGAGTAAAGTTCCGCGAAGTGGATGAGGAATTATTGAATGAATTGGAAATTAAAAGTGGGGTTCAAGTTGGACAACTATTCAATGGCAAATTTAAACAATCGGGAATGCTCGAAGGGTTTATCATTACAAAAATAGATAAGAACAACATTAGCAGTATTGATGAAATAATTGAATTATTAATTGATAAGGAAGGTGGCGTTTTAATACAAGGAGTTTATCCAAATGGAAGAGAAGCTTTCTATGGAGTTGGAATGTAAGTGATTGTTCATTTGTTTGTTCTGGGAAACTTGATTTGAAAAAAGCAGCTGCTAATTTCAAATCAAGTTTCTCTTTTTTTGATTTTCAAATCAGATTTTATTTAACGAATTTTGCACACCTAAATTTAACATTCTCTTAACCTTAAAAAAGTCATCTCAGATGAGTACAGAATTGAATAATGCTGAAGAGTTTGAATCTGCTTTAAACACTTGGGTAGATCAAGAAAAAAAAGCCGTTGATTTAAGTAATGCAATGGGTCAATTGCTTTACGGACAGTCCATTGAATTGGTATTGTTTAGAAATCACTTAGTCGATCGAAGTGTTTCTGAATTATTGAAAATGCACAAGAATGCGCAGAACTTCACCAATAAGTCGGTAAGTGTTTATGATACCGCTGAGCTTGCGCAAGAAATGCTATCCATAGATTTAGCTCCTTCTAAAATTGACATCGGAAAGTTGGCTAATGAATGGGATCAAGAGAAAGCCAATTTCAATTCAAAGAAAGATTTTATTTCAGATCATCTGAAGGATTTAATTGGCATCGAGAAAAGAACCTTAGAGCCTAAAGATGTAATCCTTTATGGATTTGGAAGAATCGGTAGAATTGCTGCAAGAGAATTGGTGAAACAAGCAGGAAAAGGGCAACAATTGAGAATAAGAGCTATTGTTACGAGAGGTGATGATGCAGTTGCTATGGAAAAAAGAGCTTCTCTATTGAGAAATGATTCAGTTCATGGCGCCTTCAACGGAACAGTTGAAGTAGATACAGAAAGAAGAATCATGCGAATTAATGGACAAACAGTTCATTTAATTAACGGCCAACAACCTGATGAAATTGATTATACCGCTTATGGTATTTCTGATGCATTGCTTATTGACAATACGGGAGTTTTCACCAATCGAGAAGCATTAGGACGTCACTTAAAGTCTAAAGGAGTTAGCAAAGTAATTTTAACTGCACCTGGCAAAGAAATTCCAAACATCGTTTATGGCGTGAATCACAAAGGTGATTTAGACATAGAAAAGGAAAATATTTTTTCAGCAGCTTCATGTACCACTAATGCAATCGTTCCGGTGCTTAAAGTAATTGAAGATACTTTAGGTATTGTAAAAGGACACATAGAAACTGTACATGCATACACTAACGATCAGAATTTGTTGGATAATATGCACAAAAAAACGAGAAGGGGTCGTTCTGCAGCTATCAACATGGTTATTACTGAAACTGGAGCAGGTAAAGCAGTAACCAAGGTAATTCCAAGTTTAGAAAATAAACTAACGGCAAATGCGGTACGGGTTCCAACTCCAAATGGTTCATTAGCCATTATGAATTTAACTGTTGGCAAAGAAACTTCCATAGATGAAGTAAATACTATTCTTAGAAAAGCGGCATTAGAGGGAGACTTAGTCAATCAGATTTACTTCTCTACCGATAATGAAACTGTATCTAGCGATATTATTGGAAACACTTGTTGC
>CAYPJC010000140.1:3675-6155 GCA_964410855.1 uncultured Flavobacteriales bacterium
CAAACAAGTGATTCGTTTGGCCAAGTATGTGGCTCAAGTAAGACGATTGATTTATTATTAGTCAATCAAGCTTTATAGCATAGCTTAAATATCAGTAATTACATCAAAGCCTTTAAAACTACCTACAACTGCCAGACCGTAGACTTCTTTTGCAAGTTCTTTCCTTTTTATTTTTTCAGATATTTGATTTAGTGTAGATCCTGAGCCAACCGCATCGTCAATAAGCAAGACTTTATTAAATTGTCTCACATCTGCAATGGCAAAAGTGTTTTCTGCATTCACTATTCTATCTTCTAATTTGTTTAGTGATTTTTGAGGTATAGGAATAATCCCACTTATTTTTAAAATATTCAATACAGGTAAAGGAACATTGAAATTTTCTTCTAATGTTTTCATTATTTGGACCTCCCTTCTTATCGTTGGTGGAACATAGCCAACGGCATCAAAACCTTCATCTTTAATAAATTTTAGAACTTTTTCCTTGATCTCTTTGATTAAAATATTCATTAAGTATTTATTCTGACCTTGTTTAGCATAATGTAATAATGTACCTAATCTTGTTTTACCAAATCGCTCAATGGCATAAAAATCAAGATAAAATACTTTATTCAAATAGGTATTTTCACGGTAGGTATCTATCAATTTATCAGTCCCTTCGATCAAGCCATTAGCATTCTTATATTGCTTATACTTTTTTACTGTTTTTAGATATTCATGTACTGTCTTCTCGAAAGCTTGATTCCTTTTGTCACACCAAATTCTAAATCCTTCTTCTCCGTCTAATAATTGGCCAGTATCACTTACCATTAAAAAACTCTCTTTTAATTCTTCTGATGCATTCTGCTCTAATTTAACTGTACTTTCTTTTCTATTTGGTATTTTCTTTATTCTATAAAGTGTCTTTGGAGCAACGCCCAACTTTTCTAATTCACCCTGCAGTACCATTTCCTTCAATAGCCTGTGAACCATTTGTTTTGACACACTCAAATGACTAACTAATTCCTTTACAGATAGTTCCTTGTATTTTTCAAATAGATGATTGATGAGACTTTTAGTATTCATTTTAGTTTATAGTTTACTGTTTACAGTAAATAGTAAACCATAAATATACTAAATTAATATCCCAACAAATTTTATTGGCAAAAAGCTCGAGGAAATTTAGGTCAAAATAATCAAGCAGAAAATAACACTCCCCTACTCATTTACACTCAAGTAGGACAGCAAGTAAAAGAAACTAGGCTTGTAAATGGTAAAAATCAAATAGATTTAAGTGATCAAGCAAAAAGAGTTTACTTTGTTCGATATGGTGAAATCACTGATAAGCTAATCCTGATTGATTAACTTTTAAGAAGCCATTTACTTTCGAAAAAAATCCAGAAGCAGCTTGTTCAATTCCGTTCTATGTGTAATGTTTAGTCCGTGAGGAGCATCGGTTAACACTTTGTATTCATTGTCTGAAATTCCTTTTGCCGCTTGACCTGAAGCTGATTTAATGGGTACGATTTGATCGGTCATAGTCTATCTGGTATTAAAAAAGAAAATAAATAGTAAGTATCCTGACGGAAACATTGTTTTTTTTTCGTAATAATATTACTTTAGTGCTAAAAATTCAAGAAAAAATAATTAATCAAAGATGAAAAAATGGAACCCTGGCAAAATTTACTGGATACTTGCATTTGTGTTATTCGGATTTGTGAGTGCAAATGCACAAAGTTTCAATGAAATTATAAAGGTTGTAGCTTCCGATAGAGGTGCGAATGATCGTTTTGGAGTTTCTGTATCTATTTCTGGCAACTATGCTATTGTAGGAGCTCGTTTTGAAGGCCATGACACTTCTGGGTCAAATACTAAAAGCAAGGCAGGTTCTGCCTATATATTTGAGCGAAATGCTACTGGTAATTGGATAGAAATACAAAAAATAGTGGCTTCAGATAGGGGGAATGAAGATAGTTTTGGGTATTCAGTATCTATCTCAAACAACTATGCTATTGTGGGGGCTCATTTAGAAGATCATGACACTTCTGGGTCAAACACTATGTTTAGTGCAGGTTCTGCTTATATCTTTGAGCGAAACATTACAGGTAATTGGACAGAAGTGCAAAAAATAGTAGCCTCCGATAGAGCAATGGTAGATTTTTTTGGGTATTCAGTATCCATTTCAGGAAACTTTGCCATTATAGGAGCTCTTGGAGAAGATCATGATACTTCTGGGTCAAACTTTTTAGATTATGCGGGTTCTGCTTATATTTTTGAGCGGAATTCATCTGGTAATTGGTTAGAAGCAAAAAAAATAGTGGCTTCAGATAGAAAGGCAAGTGATGAATTTGGAAATTCAGTATCCATTTCAGGCAACTATGCCATTGTGGGGGCTTTTTTTGAAGATCAAGTCACATCAAATTCTTCTACTCTTATAGGCTCAGGTTCTGCTTATATCCTTGAGCGAAATTCATCTGGCAATTGGACAGAAACACAAAAAATAG
>CAYPJC010000141.1:0-6146 GCA_964410855.1 uncultured Flavobacteriales bacterium
ACGCTGTGTTGCCCAAATTCTAAACTGAGTGCCTTGTTTAGAATTTACGCGATAGCCAACCGAAATAATTACATCAAGGTTATAAAAATTTACATCTTTTGATTGTGTTTTTCCTGCAATAGCACCATGTTGAGTGGTTGTTCGGGATTTCCGAACAACCACATTTTCTTGTAATTCTCTCTCTTCAAAAATGTGTTTAATATGCTCACTTATAGTTGCTTTCTATTTATCAAAAAGGGCACACAATTGCATTTGCGTTAACCAAACTGTTTCATCAATGAAGGTAACCTCTAATTTAGTTTCTCCGCTTTCAGTTTGATAGATTATTACCTGCCCGCTCGGCAGGCGGGTTTGTGAGTTGTTTTCTTGCATATTTATACTTTTAATACTCAAAATCTAAACCAAATTCATAGCTTCTACTTACCAAATCAGCAATTAGTTTGTTGAATTTATTTTCTAAACTGTTTTCGGTAATGCTTTTTGTAGCACTGTAAAACATTCTATCTACTGCTACATAGTAAGGTTCATCAAAATAACCTAAATCTTCTATTACACCCAGAGCACAATCCACATAATGCAATTCTAACGCAACGGTTAGTTCTGCAATTTGCATTTTACGAATGGTTTTAATGAGTTTCCGAGCTTCTCCATCTTTAAAAGTAGCATTGATGCTTAATGGATAAACTAAAACTTCAATTTCTCGTTGGTATTTTTTAATTAAATCATCTACTTCTCCATTGGTAAAAACATCCAAGTAGTTTTTTGCCATTGGTACTTTTTTGTAGAGTTCCGAAACCATTTTAATAATTTCGACTTTTTCCATCTTATTGAGTTCTGTTTTTAATTCTCGTAAACCCATTATATAGCTTTTTTATTCCCCTCTTGAGAGGGGTTAGGGGTGTGTTTTTCAAACTCAGTAATGTAACCTTCCAATGTTCTCATTACATTATTTATATCTCTCATTACTTCATTATCATTAAAACGTAAAACCGTTAATCCGGCCTCTTCTAATTCTTGTTGTTTTATCTCATCTTTTTTAACCACTTCTTCAAATTGATGTGTGTAACCATCTAATTCGATAACTAACTTTAATTCGTAGCAGTAAAAATCGGCAATGTAGTTGAGTAGTGGTTTTTGCCTGTGAAAATCATCACCATACATTTGTTTTCCTTTTAGTTGTTGCCAAAGCCTTATTTCGCTTTTTGTACTGTTGTTTCTGAGTTGGCGTGCTAATTCTTTAAGTTTTGGGTTATATGGAATTATTTTTCTTTTCATAATTTTACACACCCCTTTATCCCCTCTCAAGAGGGGAGGTAGCTGTTTCTAATGAATGGTATCACAGCAGATAAAAAGCTGAGTTTAGGTTTAGCCTTTATCAGGTAGAACTAAAATTGGTAATTGGAAATGCCGAACTACTCTTTGGGTATCGCTATCGTTAACAAGTCGCTCCCAAAATGATTTTTTTCTTCTAATTAATACAAGAATAGAATTTAATCCTTCAACTCCTTTTCTTAAGCCCTCTTCATAATTCTCAGCAGCCATTTCGTGCAAAGAAACATGCTTGTCATCAAGCAAGCTTTCAATTTCCTTCCAATTTTGAATTGGAGACTCCTCATTAGATCTAATATGCAATATTCTAATAGGAAGCTCATTCTCTTTCGAAAAATTAAGCATTAATTGCACATCGTCTGGTTCAATTTTGTTGCCATCATAACTAAATAATATTTCATCAATATCAGACTTTTCATAATCTGTTGGCACAGCAAAAACTGGAATATTTATTGTCTTTAAAAGACTTGCAGCATTGCTGCCTATAAATATATCTTTCATTCCTGAAGCTCCTTTTGTTCCCATAATCACAAAACTTGCTTCTTCGTGGGTTGATAATAATTCTACTTGGTTTTCAAAATCTCCTTGAAGAACTTTTGTTTCCAAGACGAATTTTCTATCAATGTATTTAGCCTCTAAAAGAGTTTTTAAATCCTCCATATCTTTCTCTGCCTGCTTTCTTAGTTGCTCTAAAAGAGTAAAAAGACCGCTTGTTCCTCCTACAGGTATATCATAAACATGACAGATAACTAAGGTATTCCCCTCTTGATTAAAAAAATCTGTTGCAAAATCAATTGCTTTCACAGAGTTTTTAGAAAAATCTGTTGGGATAATTATCGTTTTCATGGCTTTTATTTTAATTCAAATTTAGTTCAATGAAAGTTAATTAAACATGATTTTTATCATTTTTTCAGCCTTAATTCTCTGATAAATTTGTGTTGCAAATTAACTTATAGCTATGATTGCTCAAATAGAAACCATGGAACAGCTCAAAAAGAACTTAAACATGGGTGTTGGGGATGGGGGATATATTGAAATTCTTAAGGCAATAGACTTAGCCAGCAATGAATGGGAAAATTTTTGCACTTGGAAAGAAAATAGATATACAAGAAATTGTATCTCTTCATGTGATGATTATGAATTATTGTTATTGTGTTGGCAAAGTAAACACGAATCTCCTATTCATAATTATGATTTTCAGAAAGGTTGGATTAAGGTGCTAGATGGAGAATTAGAGATAGAACGCTATGTAGTAGATAAAGTTGAAAAATGTGCTGCCAAGAAAGATTTATTGATCCTAAAAAAAGGCGAATCAACTTACTTAAATGACAGTATGGGATTTCATAAAGTTAAAAATTATTCAGAAAATCAAACAGTTAGCCTTCATTTCAACATTGAACCTGTTAAAAAATGGGAAATATTTCGAGATTGTAGACAGTCCTTTATTTCAGTAAACCCATTACTTGACAGTAAATCTGATGATTGCGAATAAAATCAAGCCAATTCAATAAACTGATAAATATCATTTTTTAGTGAATTCGTAAACTCCACCTTTGCCCAAAATATATAAATGAGTGTGCTCATCCTATTAATTCTTATCAGCTTAGTGATAGCCTTAGGCTTTCTAATTGCCTTTATATGGTCAGTAAGGTCTGGGCAATATGAAGATGACTATACTCCTTCTGTGAGAATGCTATTTGATGATAAAAAGCCAACACCAAAAAAATCAAATCAATCAAAAGATTAAACCAATTACAATTATGCAATTAGAGAAATTTAGCTACGATAATAACATTGTTAGAATGTTTGGTAATGCTACCATTTTTTGGGGCTTAGTAGGCATGCTAGTCGGGTTACTGGTTGCCTTTCAATTGATTTTTCCTTCCTTAAACTTTGGAATTGAATACACTTCCTTTGGGCGAATTAGACCATTACATACAAATGCTGTGATTTTTGCTTTTGTAGGAAACGGGATTTTTACGGGTGTTTATTATTCCCTTCAGCGTTTGCTAAAAACTAGAATGTATTCCGACTTATTGAGTAAAATCAATTTTTGGGGCTGGCAATTGATAATCGTTTCAGCAGTAATTACCCTTCCTATGGGTTATACCAGTTCTAAAGAATACGCAGAACTAGAATGGCCAATTGATATTGCAATTGCTCTTATTTGGGTGGTATTTGGGATCAATCTTTTTGCTACAATTCTAAGAAGAAGAGAGCGCCATTTATATGTTGCCATTTGGTTTTACATCGCAACATTTGTAACCGTAACTGTTCTACACCTTGTAAATTCCTTTGCATTGCCTATTAGTTTATTTAAAAGCTACTCTTGGTATGCGGGTGTTCAAGATGCCTTGGTTCAATGGTGGTATGGTCATAATGCTGTTGCCTTTTTTCTTACTACCCCTTATTTGGGTTTGATGTATTATTTTGTGCCAAAAGCAGCCAATCGACCAGTATTTTCATATAGGCTCTCCATTATTCACTTTTGGGCATTGATTTTTCTGTACGTCTGGGCAGGACCTCATCATTTATTATACACCTCTTTGCCTGATTGGGCTCAATCTTTAGGAGTTGTTTTTTCCATTATGCTACTTGCTCCTTCTTGGGGTGGAATGATTAATGGATTATTAACACTAAGGGGCGCTTGGGATAAAGTTAGAGATAGTGCCGTTTTAAAATTTATGGTAGTGGCAATTACTGCTTACGGTATGGCAACCTTTGAAGGCCCCATGCTTGCATTAAAAAATGTTAATGCTATTGCTCATTATACTGATTGGATTATAGCCCACGTGCATGTTGGAGCATTAGGATGGAATGGCTTTTTAACATTTGGAATGCTTTACTACCTATGGCCTAAGCTTTTTAACACCAAATTATATTCTATGAAATTGGCCAACTTCCATTTTTGGATTGGCACATTGGGAATTCTTTTCTACGCTATTCCGTTATATTGGGCCGGATTTGTGCAAAGCCAAATGTGGAATGACTTTACTGATGAGGGATTCTTAAAATACCCAAACTTCTTGGAAACTGTAACCACTATTATTCCAATGTATGCTTATCGTGCTGTAGGAGGCTTGCTTTATTACATTGGTGTAATTGCAATGGTAATTAACTTAATTAAAACAGCAAAATCTGGAACTTTTATTGCCAATGAAGCTGCTGAGGCAGCTCCGCTTAAAAAACTGAGTTCAACATACAAAGACGAGCACTGGCA
Organism: uncultured Flavobacteriales bacterium; assembly: GCA_964410855.1. Classification (GTDB taxonomy): domain Bacteria; phylum Bacteroidota; class Bacteroidia; order Flavobacteriales_E; family Vicingaceae; genus JAVJQS01. Next base: position 4,550 of record CAYPJC010000141.1, read on the forward strand.
TAGAAAATTAGAACGAAAGCCTATGCTTCTGTTAATAGGTTCATTAATTGTTGTTCTAATTGGTGGAATCATAGAAATGGTTCCTACCTTTTTGATAAAATCAAATATTCCCACTATTTCTAGTGTAAAACCATACACTCCACTTGAACTGCATGGAAGGGATGTTTATATATCTGAAGGTTGCAATAATTGCCACAGTCAAATGATTCGTCCTTTTCGATCAGAGACTGAGCGCTATGGGGAGTATTCTAAAGCAGGAGAATTTGTTTATGACCATCCTCATTTGTGGGGATCTAAAAGAACAGGTCCAGATTTAGCTCGTGAAGGTGGAAGTAAATTAAGAAAACCAAATTCATGGCATTATAAACACATGTATGATCCAAGAAGCGTTTCACCTGGCTCAATTATGCCTGCCTACCCTTGGTTATTAGACAAAGATTATGATACCTCAACCACCGCTGCAAAAATTAATGCAATGATTACGTTAGGTGTTCCATATGATGAAGATTATGCTCTTAAAGCCAATGAGGACGTAATTAGTCAAGCTAATGAAATCGCCGAAGACATGAGGGAGCTTCTTGAGGAAGATGGTTTTGAAGTAGATCCTGATAAGGAAATTATAGCCCTGATAGCCTATCTGCAACGCTTAGGTGCTGATGTTGAAAAAGGAAATTCATCTAACAAAACTGTAAAAAAATAAATCATGCTGAAGTTCATAAAACACAATATGGAAACGATAGTTGGAATTGAAATATTCCCTATTATTTCTTTCATAATATTCTTCATATTTTTTATTGGCTTATTTATTTGGGTTGCCAAAATGAATAAATCTGAAATTAATATGATGGCTGAAATGCCTTTAGATGAAGATATAGAAAATAAAAATAGCAATTAAAAATCTACCTCATGAAAAGATTTATAACGATACTTTTTATAATATTAAGCTTTCCAATGACAAGCTTTGCCAATAATAGTATTGTCAAAGCTTCAGGTATGGCTGATGGAATGCTCCTTTTCCTTATGCTTGGTTTTATTTTGTTATTGCTAGTAATTATTGCTGCCTTAGCAAAAAGCATTGAAGGAATTAGCAAATCCCCAAGCTTTACCAAAACAAAAAAGAACGAAAACACATCTTCTGCTGCTAAAGCAATTGCAATAATTGTTTTGTTAGGTTCTTCCTTGGATACTAATGCTGCTGAATTAAACGTGAATGCTTCGGAATTTATGATGAGTAATACCATTTTTTGGCTACTCTTAAGTTTTATCGGCTTTTTAGCACTTATAATTGGCATTCTTTTCAAATCCTTAAATACCCTACTAAAATTAGAGCGAGGCGAAAGTTTTATTGAAGAAGTAAGTAGTGAAGATATTTTTACCAAGTTAAAATTAACAGATCAAATCCCCATTGAGGAAGAGTCAAATATTATGATGGATCACGAATACGATGGTATTCGTGAATTAGACAATAACCTTCCTCCTTGGTGGAAATACATGTTCTATGCATCTATTGTCTTTGCATTTATCTATATGATTCGTTTTCATATAACTGGTGGAGGTCTATTGCAAGGCGAAGAATATGCTGTGGAAATGGAAGCTG
>CAYPJC010000142.1:0-6140 GCA_964410855.1 uncultured Flavobacteriales bacterium
ATGTTTTCAATTAACTTTTCTGCTGCTTGATAATCTGCTGCATTCGACTGAAAAGCCATTGCTTTAACACCAAGCGCTTTTAGCTCCCCTTCTACCTTTTTTGCAGCATCTGATGATGACACATAAGTAAAAGCGATATCAGCTCCCTGTTCAGCTAATTTCAAAGCAATTCCTTTTCCAATTCCTCGCGTAGCTCCTGTTACTAATGCTACTTTTCCTTCAAGTAATTTCATATTCTAGTGGTTGTCGTTTTTTGTTTTCAAATTAGCTTACAAAATAGTCAAATCTATTTGTTTGAAAACGATTTCTGTTTATGCATTCAAAGATAACTAACCATGCTTAAACGGTCAATCATTATGATGAATACTCCCTTATTATTTTCAAGCTTCGTATCGAACACCTTCTTCAGCTATGTATGTTTCTTTAAATATTTGTCGAGACTCCTGTAGAAATCGGTCTTTCGTCTTATACCGATTAGAGAAGTGACCGATCAATAGTTTTTGTGTGGATGCCAAGTTGGCCACTTTAGCGGCATCTTTAGCCGTAGAATGAAAGGTTTTTTTGGCGCGTGCTCTTTCACTCTCTAAAAAAGTAGCTTCGTGATACATCAAATTCACTTGATCTATCAATGGAATCAGGTTTTGATTAAAAGCCGTATCAGAACAGTAAGCATAAGATTTTGCTTGTTCAGGCTCCAAGGTGATTTCACTATTCTTAATTACATCTCCTTCTTCTGTAATAAAGTCTTCCCCTTCTTTTACTCCCTTTCGGGCATGAATAGGAATTTGATACTTGGCCAATGCCGAAGTTTTTAATTTCCTCAATCCTATTTTTTCTTGAAACAGAAAGCCAAAACAAGGAATCCGATGTTTTAAGGGCAATGCAGTTACAATAACCTTCTTGTCTTCAAACAGCAATTGCCCGGCTTCAGAAACTTCAATGAATTTCATTTGGAATGACAAATGACTTCCTGTGTTTCTAAATTGAATCTGAACTATTTCCTCCAAGCCTTTTGGTCCATGAATGTTTAGTTCCTTTTTTCTACCTAGTAAGTGCATGGTCGATAATAATCCTACCAATCCAAAAAAGTGATCTCCATGCAAATGAGAAATAAATATGTGATCTATTTTCTGAACTTTAACCTTATTTCTACGCAGTTCAATCTGAGTACCCTCCCCACAATCAACTAAAAATAAATGATTTTCAAGCTCAACAATTTGAGCACTTTGATTAGAAGATATGGTTGGTAATGCGGATCCGCTCCCTAAAATAAGAACAGATAAAGACATTAGTTTAAACTATGCTCTGAATCGCCTAGGCCTTTTTCCAATTCATCCATAAAGAGAAAGTCTATCGCCTCGGCATAGGTAGGAGTTATGTTTAACACATTAGAAAGTTGAGAGATATCAATCAATTTGGCTACTGCTGGTTGTAGATTGCAAATAACCAAGCACCCTTTATTCTCTTTGCAAATTCTATTTGCTACTAGAATTACACTCAATCCTGATGAATCGCAGTAAGCAGCTCCTTCTAAATCGAAAATTATATTTTTCAAGCCTTTTGTATTCAAGCCAACAAGATCAGCTTTCATCTCAGGTGAGATTTTTGCTGTAAACTTTTCCTCCAACACTTTAATCAAAGTGTATTTATCTTTCTTCTCTATTTCGTATGCGCTTGAACTCATGTTTGAAATTCCTTTAGAACAAATGTATCAAATTTTAACTTTTAACGCCTTCAAATCGTTGATTAAGTCTATTTAAATAAAATATTAAATTATTACCTAATTGTTTTGTGCCGCAAGCAAGTATAGGACTGCCATTCTGATGGCAACTCCGTTCTCAACTTGGTTTAATATTATGGAATTATCTGAATCTGCAACCTCAGAAGATATTTCTACTCCTCTATTGATTGGTCCTGGGTGCATAATAACAGGCTTATTTTCCAAGCGATTCAGTCGCTCTAGTGTTAGTCCGTATAAATTATGATACTCTCTTAATGATGGGAAGAAACTAACTTCTAATACATTCGAATTACTTTGACGTTCAAGCTGAATTCTCAACATCATGGCAATATCACTCCAAGCTAATGCTTCATCTAACTTATAGCTAATCTTAACACCCAAACTTTCAATGTATTTTGGAATAAGTGTGGGTGGACCGCAAACCATGACCTCTGCTCCTAGCTTCTGCAAGCAAAAAATATTTGATAAAGCAACCCTTGAATGCAATATATCCCCTACAATGACGACTCTTTTCCCTTTAACTTCTCCTAGCTTTTCCCGAATACTAAAAGCATCCAACAAGGCTTGAGTCGGATGCTCATGAGCTCCATCTCCTGCGTTTATAATAGTAGCGTCAATGTGTTTAGATAAGAAAATAGCTGCTCCAGGGTTTGGGTGGCGCATCACAACCATATCTACTTTCATAGCTAAAATATTGTTAACCGTATCGATTAAAGTTTCCCCTTTTGTAACAGAAGAGGCTGAAGAAGAAAAATTAATGACATCTGCTGAAAGTCTTTTTTCTGCTAGTTCAAAAGAAAGTTTTGTTCTGGTAGAGTTTTCGAAAAATAAGTTGGCAATCGTTATATCTCTAAGGGAAGGCACTTTCTTTATGGGCCTATTGATTACTTCTTTAAAGTTATCTGCAGTTCTAAAAATCAACTCAATGTCGGCAGGTGTTAGTTGCTTAATCCCTAAAAGATGTCGAGTTGAAAATTTTTCCATATTCAATTAATTTTCTTTGAGTATTACTTCGTTCTTACCTTCAATTTCTTCCCACCTTGCTTCTACTCTTTCACTAATTACAGAATCAACTGTTGTTCCAACATAATTTGGTTCAATCGGTAAATGTCTGCTGTATCGTCTATCAACCAATACCAATAACTCCACTAAAGCTGGCCTTCCATAAGCTAGCATTGCATCTAATCCTGCGCGAATAGTTCTTCCGGTATAAAGCACATCATCAATCAGAATTACTTTTTTCCCTTCAATCATAAAGTCAATCTGGGTTTTATTCGCAATAATGGGACTTTCTCTTCTTCTAAAATCATCCCTAAAAAAGGTAATATCTAGGCTACCTAGAGGAATATCTTTGTTCTTGGTGATTTTTTTTAATTCTTCGTGAACTCTTTGGGCGAGGTATATGCCGCGAGGCTGAAGGCCAATGATTACAGATTCAGAAAAATCGTTGTGATTCTCAATTAACTGACAACAAAGGCGCTTAATAATTAACTCCAGTTGAGTATGATTCAATATGAGCCTTTTCTTTTTCATCGAGACGCAAATATAATTTATTCCGCTTGATAAATATTGAATTAAATCTTCTTAATCAATTGATGAGGAATGATCGGCTACAATTTTCCATTCACCATCAATCTTCTTCCACAATAAACTGTAATATCCTTGTAAAATATCTTCCGTTCTTTTTAGTTGCCACTTGCCCACCACAAAAGCATCTACCTGGCTTAATATTTCAATTTTTACAAACTCAAAATTCAGTTGACCCATTTTTTCTGGGTTGGGATATGTTTTTAAGTAGTTTGCCAAAGTTTGACTCCATCCATAGGTTGGCCCTTTGCCACCAACAAATAATAAAGAGTCAGATCTCCAATAAGCTTTCATAAATTCCGTAATATTTCCTCTATTCCAACTCGCTTCTTGGAACTTCATAACCAGTTTAATTTGCTCCTTAGCTAAGGTCTCCGTGTGTTGTGCTTTACCATAAAGGGAACAGGTAAGAGCGACTAGAAAAAGGGCATGTTTAATCATAAATGGGAAAATAAATTGGCTTCAATTGATTGTAGGCTCTTAATACCATGACTAGTTCTTTTTCTTTAATTCGTTTCATTTTTTTGAACCGTTCTTTTAAAAGAGGCTCACTTTCAATGTATCGCATCAAGTTCTCTGAGGACAAAATATACTGCTCTCCATTGCCGAAATCTAAAAAAAGCCTGCGCATGTTTTTTGTTTCTTGCTCCATCGGAAAACCAAATGAATCAATGGTTCTAAAGATACTAATAGCTATTGCAGAAAACTGCGAGAGTGCTCCAAAGTTGATAATTCTCCAATAAGAATCATTGCTACTGATATATACATTACCCACTTTAGAATAACCCCAGATCTTATTGGGATCAATCAAAATCATTCGTTCTAAACTATCGTTCCAAGCATATAAATTGCTAGCATCTTTTTCTATCTCTGTCTGGATACTTGGGTTATTAAGTTGGAATTCTTCAAAACTCAAATAGATTCCTTCTTGAAAAGGGAAACCAGGGTAATAGTTTTCATAGCTTAAGCTATCGCTTAATTGTGCCGACAAACTCCCAGTAAAAACAACTAATAAAAGGCTAATAAATATTTTGATTGTCTTTTTTTTAGATTCATTCATTCAAGCTCAAATTTATACTTCCTAAACCACAAAATAGATGATTAAAACCAATAATTTATTGTTTTAATCCTTAATAAACCTCAAAATTTGTCGGTTTATATACAAATTCACTCATAAATTTATCAATGATATACAAGAGACTTTCAATTGATTAACTTTGATTTTGAGGTCTAAAAAACTATAAAATTTTCAACATGCAAAGAACTAAAACCATCCTAACCGCTTTCCTGTGTTTCACCTTCTTTGCATCTTGTGGTCAATCTCAGTCAAAAAAGCTTGATGAAACGTCTCACAGTTTTGAAGTTTCTAAAACAGAGGCAGAATGGAAAAGTCAACTTTCAGAAACAGAGTATGAGGTTTTAAGACAAGCAGGTACCGAGCCAGCATTTAGTGGCGAGTATGTGGACTGGAAAAAAGAAGGTGTTTTTATTTGCAAAGCATGTCAAAACCCCTTATTTGACTCAAAAACAAAATTCAAATCAGGCACAGGATGGCCTAGTTACTACGATGTGGTCAATGAAAATTCAATCGTTGAAAAAACAGATTCTAAATTCGGTTGGAATAGAACTGAAGTTATTTGTCAGCGATGCGGCTCTCACTTAGGTCATGTTTTTAAAGATGGGCCAGAACCAACTGGTTTAAGATACTGCATCAATTCAGTTTGTTTAGATTTTAAAGAGAAATAAACAGTCCAAATACCTCATCCCTGTCCGTTCATAAAGATATAATATCTTTTAACCGAATACACGCCGAGGTTTTGTTCTCATGGATATATTTGCCCAAAATCATATTCAATGAGTTCTATTTTAAGAGCAGAAAATATTGTTAAACAATACGCCAGTCACCGAGCATTGGATGATGTTAGTATTGAAGTGCCAACTGGTTGTGTTTATGGATTACTAGGGCCTAATGGCGCTGGTAAGACCTCATTCATTCGAATCATCAATCAAATTACTGCTCCAGATTCTGGAAAAATCTTTTTTAACAACGAGCCTTTAGAAGCTAAACATGTTGAGCAAATCGGCTATTTACCTGAAGAAAGAGGTTTATACAAAAAGATGGAAGTGGGCGAACAAGCCATGTATCTTGCTCGATTAAAAGGAATGAGCAAAGCCGAGGCTAAGAAAAAACTCATTTATTGGTTTGAAAAATTTGATATTTCAGCCTGGTGGAATAAAAAAGTAGAAGAACTATCAAAAGGAATGGCACAAAAAATTCAATTTATTGTAACTGTGCTGCATGAACCAAAGCTTTTGATATTGGATGAGCCATTTAGTGGTTTCGACCCTATCAATGCCAACATCGTAAAATCTGAAATACTTCGCTTAAAAGAAGAAGGGGCGACCATCATACTTTCAACCCATAATATGGAATCAGTAGAAGAGATTTGCGAGCACATTGCACTCATTAATAATTCAAAAAAGATATTGAGTGGATCCGTTAAAGAGATTCAAGACGAATTCAAAGAAGGAATCTACAACATTGATTTTAAAGGAAACATGATCTCCTTTACCAATGCATTATGGACGGGTTGTGAATTATTAGATTCAAAAGAAAATGGAGGGTATCAAAGTGCAACAGTAAAACTAACCGGACATAAATCACCTAATGAATTACTAAAGGCTGTTATTGGACAAGTTGAAGTTCACGGTTTACGAGAAATAATTCCGAGTATGAATGACATATTCATCAAACAAGTTGAAGCTACTAACCTACCTAAAGAAATGAGCCATGAGTAAAATTAGTTTAATC
>CAYPJC010000143.1:0-6103 GCA_964410855.1 uncultured Flavobacteriales bacterium
TTTAAGATGTAGTTGCTTCCTGATTGCAATGGAATATGGAAATGTGACACAAAACGCTTTGAATCGGCTACAAAGGAAATGATGTCGTTACTTAATAGATTGGGCTCAATGGAAGAAATCCTAAATCGCTCTATTCCTTCTATTTGATCTAATTCTTGGATTAAATCGTAGAATGACTCTGAAGTTCCGCTCCCAAAATCGCCAATATTAACTCCTGTCAATACCACCTCCTTTACCTCAGTTTTTGCAATTTCTTCGGCAACTTTTAGTGTTGACTCAATTGAATTGCTTCTGCTTCTTCCTCTTGCCAAAGGAATGGTGCAGAAAGAGCAAAAATAGTCGCAACCGTCTTGGATTTTTAAAAATGAACGTGTTCGATCTCCTATAGAGTAGGATGGAATAAACTCCTTTACCTCTTTAATAGCTGAATTTAGAATTAAAGGAGTGACTCTTTCCTCATCCCAATTTCTAACATGCTCCAATAAATTAAATTTCTCAGATGCCCCTAAAACCATATTGACGCCATTTATCTTGGCAATATCATTTGGTTTTAACTGAGCATAGCAACCAATGACAGCAATAAATGACTTTGCTGACAAATTCCTAGCTTGTTTAACTATTTGGCGGCACTTTTTGTCTGCATTCTCGGTAACAGAGCAGGTATTGATTACGACCACATCGGCTCCATCTTTAAAATCAACTCGAGCGTAGCCTTCGTCCTCAAAGAGTCTGGCAATTCCTGAAGTTTCTGAAAAGTTAAGCTTACAGCCTAAGGTGTAAAATGCAATAGTAGAGCTATGTCGCATAAGTTTGCGAAATTAAGCATTTTAATGCAAGAAGTCAATAGGGCTGTAGTCTCTATAGCAATACTCCATTTTAGGCTGTTTCTTGAGTAAATTAGATATGTTTGAAATGGAGCGTTTATATAATATGAATTCGAACTTTTTTCGTTTTTAATCGACTGTTGTTTAGCTTATCGACAATTTGGTATGCTTTTTTTGAATGAACTGCTACAAATGCGCAGTCGTCTTTAATTTCAATGATGCCTATTTCACCTTTAGTCAAATTTCCTTGTTTAAAGAAAAGTCCAGCGATGTCTCCTTTTGAAATTTTATCTTTCCTACCCCCTGATACAAAAAGTGTCTTCCACTCTGGCATTTGAGGTGGTTTTGAAGGGCTAATTTCCATTACGTCAATTTTTCCAACAAAACTTGGCAATTCTTCTTCTTTCCAATGAATGATGTAAGCCGTTCCTTTCGAATTCATCCTGGCAGTTCTTCCGTTTCGATGCGTAAATTCTTCTTTTCGAGGAGGTAATTGATAATGAATGATATAATCCAATTCAGGCACATCAATACCTCTTGCCGCTAAATCAGTTGCAATAATTATTCGGTGTGTGCCATTTCTAAACTTGATCAAGGCTCTTTCTCGATCCAATTGATCCAAACCTCCATAGAAAGAACCATGGGGAATGGATTTTTCCTCTAAAAACTGGCTCACTCGATTAATGCTGTCTTTGAAATTGCAAAAAATAATACCTGATTGTTTTCCCAGCTGAGATAAAGTGACTGCCAAGGTTTCCAGCTTATCTTTTGAGGGCGAATGAATTGACATAAGTTTCAGGTTCGATTCGCCGCTCTTTAGATAATTGATTGTTTTTAAATCTTTTAATCCAACAAAAGTTGGGACTTCAACACCAAAAGTAGCAGAAGTCAGAATTCTCTTTTTCAACTGAAAAAGAGAAGATAATATTTCGCGCATTTCTTTTTCAAAACCTACCTCTAATGATTTATCGAATTCATCCAATACCAATGTTTTGATGTACTCAGCTGAAAAAGTATGCCTTCTTAGATGATCGGCAACCCTTCCCGGTGTTCCAACTAGAATAGCTGGTTTGTGTTTAAGCTCCATACGGTCTTTTGATCCAGACTTACCACCATAAACGGCATTGGTTTTAAAACCAGAGCCCATTTCTCGAATCACTTGATTGATTTGAATAGCCAATTCTCTTGAGGGTACTAATATTAAAAGTTGAATTTCTTCTATGCTGGAATCTAATTGGCTGATTAATGGAAGAAGAAAGGCCAAGGTTTTACCAGTTCCAGTTGGAGAAAGAATCATGACGTCTGAATCGCCTTCAATGGCTTTTTGAGCTTCCAACTGCATGGGATTTAGCTCTTCAATCTTGAACTTTTTTAATATACTTTCTTGGCTTCTCTGGAATTTACTCATGCGGCAAAATTAGACTTTCTAATACCACAAATGTGATTCAATTTGAATTCATTAGGATGTTAACAATTGTCAATTATCAATCTATGTTTTGAAACATTGGGTAAGTTTGAAAGGTGAAACTATTAAAAGGTATCCTTTCTATAGGTCTATTGACTGCTTTTTTGAGCTCTGTTCTAGGAGTTCAGGTTTACAAACACTACTGTGGTTCATTTCTAGCAGAGGTTAGTGTTTTTATTCAATCTAACCCTTGTGCAGATGAAAATGGAGAAGAAAGTTGTAGTAAAATGGCCGAATCATCTTGCTGTGATGATGAAGTTCAGTTGATGCAACTTGATGTAGATTTTCAGAAAACAAATTCTCAACGAATTCAGTTTAATCAGCTGGCATTTATTCCATTGACATTTATATCAAATTCTTTTAAAGAAGAGCTTCACGAAGATTTTTTGATCTTAAATTTTGAAGACCCACCTGATATAAAAGAGCTTCCCTTATTTAAGCTTTACAAGCACTTTAAGCTTTATGGATAATTTTTGGAATTAGTTAATACGCTATTCTCGGAGTAGAATAGATCTCACATTAAAACCAAAAATAAAAAAATACGATTATGAAATATTTAGTTATCCTAAGCATCGCTTTATTCAGCTTTGTATCAACCCAAGCTCAAGAGAAAAGTGGTAAAAAGAATGTAGAAACAACCTTTAAAGTAGAAGGGGTTTGTGGCCAATGTAAAGACCGAATTGAGTCAGCTGCCATGCGGACCAATGGAGTGAAAGAAGCAGAATGGGACAAAAAAACTCAGATGCTTACTGTTGTTTATAAAGAGAGCAAAACTTCTGAAGAAGAAATTCATCAAGCCGTTGCTGATCAGGGACATGAAACATCTATGGTTCCTAGCGACAGCACAGCCTATTCCAAACTTCCTGGCTGTTGCCGATATAAAGATGGCGCTAAGTGCGCTGATTAAAGGAGGCCAGCCATGAAAAATATATTTTTAGTGCTGTTGCTTTGGCAACTTGGCATCCATGCGCTTTATGCTCAAGAGAGGGTAGAGGGGGTGGTTATATCAGAAGACAAAAAAGGTAGAGTTGAAGCTGTTCAATATGCGAATGTATATTGGAAAGGAACTAATGTGGGAACGACCACAGATTCCAATGGGGTATTTCAATTAGCAGCTTCTGGAGAAGCTTATCTTTTAATTATTAGTTCAGTAGGATATACAGCTGATACGCTAGTTATTTCTGATTTCGATAATTCCATTACTGTGCAGTTGAAAAAATCAGTTGCGTTGGACGAAATTAAAATTGAATATCGTCGTAAATCAACCGAGTTGTCTTTTATAAATCCCATGCAAATGGAGAACATTAGTGAGCGGGAATTATTCAAAGCAGCCTGCTGTAACTTATCGGAGAGCTTTGAAACCAATCCTTCTGTTGATGTAAATTTCACCGATGCCGTTACTGGTTCAAAACAAATTAGTGTGTTAGGACTTGATGGTCCTTACACGCTAATAAGTCGAGAGAATATGCCAGGGATTAGAGGTTTAGGCAATGCCTTTGGTTTATCTTTTATACCCGGAACTTGGATTAGTTCTATCCAAGTTACAAAAGGGGTAGGTTCAGTGGTTAATGGTTATGAAAGTATAGCTGGACAAATAAACACTGAATTGAAAAAGCCCGACGAAGGCGAGCAAACATTTTTGAATGTATATGCTAATCAAGGAGGGCGAGCGGAAGTTAACTTCATTAATACCCAACAAATCAACGAAAAATGGGGAACCACATTGTTGATTCATGGAGATATTAGATCCATTGAACAAGATAGAAACAAGGATGGGTTTATGGATTTTCCAAAACAAGAACAAATTAATTTAATGAACCGTTGGAAATACAGCGGTCAAAATGGTTGGATGGGTCAAATTGGGGTTCATTATGTAAATGATCAAAAGGTTGGTGGTCAAACCGAAGATTACATTGAAGGTCAAGCAGATGGTGTCGACTTTACACCCTATAAGTTAGAAATAAATACAGAGCGTGTTGAAGTTTTTACTAAAACGGGTTACGTATTTCCCAAATTGAGGTATAAAAGTGTTGGATTGCAGCTCTCAGCATTGTATCACAATCAAGAATCTTTTTATGGAATTCGGAATTATGATGCTATTCAACGCAGCGGTTATGGAAACTTAATCTACCAATCTATCATTGGGAATAGCTTTCATAAGTTCAAAACTGGTCTGAGTTTTTTATATGACGATTATGAGGAGCAATTAGATTCCCTTCAGTTTAATCGGACGGAAAGAGTGCCTGGAGCATTTTTTGAATATACTTATGCTCCGACAAATAATATCACTTTAGTTGCCGGTATTCGTGTTGATGACCACAATATTTACGGAGCGTTTGTAACTCCTAGGCTGCACTTCAGGTGGGCATTTAATGAGCAAACCGTGTTTCGAATATTAGCAGGAAGTGGACAACGAACTGCTAATATATTTGCAGAAAGACAGTCTCTTTTTGCGACTTCAAGAAGTTTTCAGTTATTAGGAGACCAACCCAATTTACCTTATGGATTAGAACCAGAGCGTGCTTTAAACCTAGGATTCAATATCACTCGAAACTTTCAATTGGATTACCGAGATGGCTACGTGAGTTTAGATTTTTACCGAACCGAATTTATACAACAAGTAGTCGTTGATCTGGATGAAAGCCCTCAAGAAGCCTTGTATTATAATTTGGATGGCAGATCTTATTCAAACAGTGCTCAATTGGAAGTGAATTATGAGTTAATCAAGTTCTTGAATATGCGCTTGGCCTATCGATGGCTTGAAGTGCGAACACAATTTAAGAGTGGCTTGCGACAAAAACCAATGACTGCAAAACATCGGTTATTTGCCAACTTCTCTTATGAAACACAGCAAAATTTAAAGAATAAAAACTGGATGTTTGATTTAACTGCTCAGTGGCTTGGAGTGCAACGTATTCCAACTACTAGTGGAAATCCAATTGATGATCAACGATCAACTACTTCGCCTTCATTTATGTTGTTTAATGCTCAAATAACACACAACGTAAATAAAAAATGGGCGGTGTATGGAGGCATGGAAAATATCTTCGATTACCGACAGAATAATCCAATTATAGCTGCGGACAATCCATTTGGAAATAATTTTGATGCATCATTGGTTTGGGGGCCCATTTTTGGAAGAATGGTATATGCTGGGCTAAGGTTTAGAATTCAGAAAGAGGAGTAATCATCTCGCGATGACATTGCGAACCTTAATCCTCATCGTTTACTGTCATTGCCAGCTTTGTACTCATCGTGTAACGTCATTGCGAATCCCTAGTAACCAAGGGTGAAGCAATCTGCTTATTGAATACCAGATTACTTCGTCGTATCTCCTCGCAATGACGGTTTGGAATTAACAGATTGCTTCGTCGTTCCTCCTCGCAATGACGGTGATTAATTAATTTAGTTTCTAAATTGAAAGTTAGTTTTATGAAAATATTCTATGTTTATTTTATGACCAACTCTACCAATACGACATTGTATACAGGCATGACTAATGACCTCCAAAGAAGAGTCGGAGAACATAAGGGGAAATTAAATTCAGGGTTTACAGCTAAATACAACTGCAACAAGTTGGTTTATATTGAAAAGTATCCAAGAGCAATGGATGCAATCAATAGAGAAAAACAAATAAAAGCTGGATCAGAAAAAAGAAAAACGATTTGATTAATAATGATAATCCAGATTGGTTGGATTTATCCGCTGATTGGGATTGAGTTGAAGTTATTGCTAATCCTTTGCACTCATCGCTTGCTGTCATTGCTCGTTTTGTACTTATCGTTTACCGGCATTGCGAATCCCTAGTAACCAA
>CAYPJC010000144.1:0-379 GCA_964410855.1 uncultured Flavobacteriales bacterium
TTTTAAAATTAGAAATTCTACTTTTAAACTGTACTATTTTTGGGGGAGCTTACACTCCAACCAAGCTTTTTTAAGAATATAATAAATAGCAATTCCAATTAATATCAATGATAAAATAACTTGAAACTTGAAGTCGTAATCATTAGGATTAGGAAACACTGCCATAAATTCACGAAGTAATTTACATGAAAAACAATCTTTATGCTGAAAATATCTAATTACATAAAAAAAATATGTAATTAATAAGTTTAAACTAAAAACAATGAATCTAGCTATCTTCATGCAATTATATGGTCTTATTCTTTAAATCAACTAAGAATGTTACAGTAACATTTGCTAATTCATCTTCTATCCAAGTCTTTTCTGACTTAGTAGTATT
>CAYPJC010000144.1:396-2830 GCA_964410855.1 uncultured Flavobacteriales bacterium
TGAAAAATCAATGACACTAATTGTTTTTTGTTGAACTAAGCCTCGTGCCGTATTTACAAAATTATTCCTTCTATTATACCAGAACTTTGCAAAACTATACAGTCTATTATCGTAATCCTTCCCAGTAGGATTTGTAGCAGAATCATGGGGTGCTTTCAAATCTGCAAACTTTGTTGTATTGTCAGGTACCCATATAAAATTATTGGGTGTTGGTTCTTCCAAGAAACCATAGAATAAAGAGAATGTTTTCCAACGGTCAGTTGAAGTATATCTGTTAAAGGAAGGTGTGGTTAGTAAACTAATACCGCTTCTTAATGATCCCAATCCTTTGTAATATAACGTAAAGATATCACTAAGTTTTAAGCCAGTATTTGCTGGGTTATCATGCAATACTTGATAAGCTCGGTAAATCCCTATTGCATCTACATTACCTAACATATCTGTTTGCGGTTTAGAGTAATTAAAAATTAGTAGGAACGGGGGGGTAAAGTATAAAAAAGGTAATTACTGCGTTTAAACAAAAAATTATAATGTAAATAATTACATTTTTTAAATTAAAATTAAAAACTAAATAAATGAAATGAATAATTTCAAATAAAATAAAAAATATATCAAAACTTTGGTGGAAAATTCTAATATATCTGTGAATATCGTTTAACATATGGTTATTTATAGCTAAAGTCCTTAAAAGAAGGGGAAACACAAATAGAATTATCCATGACCATATTACAAACCAACCTAACTTGCTACTTACTTTCACTTTAAATTGAATTGGATTTAAGTTCTGGTAAAAAATCATTTATAAATAGATCATTCAGTTGATTCTCTATCCAGACCTTTTCAGAAGTTCCTCCACCATTAAAATCATCGTTAACTGTGCTTGGATTGGTAATAAACTTATTCCAAACAGGTTTGTCTATTAGCATAAATGGAGCAATAAAAAGTTCGTCATATAATCTTGAAATCCAAAACTTAGTAAAATCAAACAGTCTTTTATTATATTCTCTACCCTTTGAATTAGTGGAATTTAATCCCTTAAGAATTGAGAATTCCGTTGAATTATCAGGCACCCAATTGTACCCGCCTGACCCATTTGGTTCCATGAATCCATAAAATAAGCTAAAAATTTTCCAACGATTTAAAGATGTGTAAAATGGTTTAGGAAAAATTATAGGTAAGCTTATTTCGCTTCTTAAAAACGAAGCTCCTTTATAATATAATGTGAATACATCAGATAGTTTTAAATCAGTATTGTTACTATTTGATTTTAAGGTTAAATAAGACCAATATATTCCAATAGAATCGATATTGCCATATTTGTCTGCATCAGGGAAACTAGCATTGTAGTAATCCAATAATGTGGAATTGTTTGGCAGACTACTGCTTGGATGCGGACTTCCCTCCTTTTCTTGATAAAAGAATTCTGCTGCGGCAGTTGCTAAATTGGCAAGCCAACCTGCTAAGTCATTTGTAATGTAAACTGGAAAGTTGTTATAAATAGGACTATAGGTATCAGGTGGTGGTGGGAATAAGCTACTAATAGGTTCGTGTGGTTGATAATGTACAGATTCAAATCCGTAAAGTATTTGACCTAAATCAATTAGATTAGTCCCATCGTTTAAATAAGGACTCGGATTATCATTTATACCATTTTCATTTGCACTAGTTGTTAAATCTATATAAGCTTTCTGTTGTACCGAAGAAGTAAAATTCTCTCTATGCATAATCCTGCGGTAAATGGTATTAACCCAAAGCTCTTTTGGAACATTTTTAGGTTCATAACTAGCATTCGGAATAGAGTATTCAAATACAATATCGGTAAATTCTTCCTTTAGTTTCCCCAAAATAATTGAATTAAAAAATTCTGAACTTGGAATGTGTCTCAACTGACCATAGTAATGAACTCTTAACCTAGTACAGGTCAACGTCACATAATCGTGAATTGCCAGATTATCATTTGGATTGAGATTGTTATTGGGATAAATATCCTCCACCACCTTCAAAGCATCAATGAATTCATCAATAGTCAAAACGCCATCTCCCTGCTCTTCAACATTGGCAGCAGCACTTTTTATTTCGGTGGATAAGGTATCGTAATTAAAGGTCAAAGCATCAAATCCTCCGTTTACTTTAAGTGAGTTGCCACTACTATTATATCCATTAACTTCTATGGGTGCTCTTCTATAAGGCACTGCATCTAAATCTATGGTATCGTTTATTCCATTGAACTTAAGCATAGGCTCGTGAAGATTAGTGTCTAAACCTACTGTACTTAAACTATCGTATTCGGCCTTGGTCATTTGTAAGTACAAATTTGTTCCAACAGCACTTTTACCATTTGTGGGTTTCTGTTCCAATACATTAAAAGTACTTCCCCTCAATTCCTGTTTTAAAAATTCAAGTCCTTTAACCTTAGTTTCATTTTGATATATAT
>CAYPJC010000144.1:2848-6031 GCA_964410855.1 uncultured Flavobacteriales bacterium
ATCAAGAGAACTGCCAGAGTAGGTTGGTAAGTTGACCTTCTTCTCCTGTATGCTTGGAATACTTAGATGTTCATCTAATAAATCTGCAAAAAATACAACATCTCCTTCTACGGCTCCAATGGTAGGTGAGTAACCAATACCTGTTGAATAAATTCCTCTAATACCGGTTTTACCTTCACCGTTTATGTATCTTTTACCCAATCCGCTCATCCATTTTGTCGTTCCGCTAGCTGCAAAATCAGGCAAATAATTAACAGGGCCAAATACATTGTCTAAAAAGGTCTCTTTTTCTAACACTGTGGTAGGTAAAGTTGCTGTAGTTGGCTTCTCCAGCCGTATATTCATTAACTTCATAACCCAAGCCGCCTGTGTAGGTGCAGATCCTGCACTACTTAAATTAGGTACTTCAAACACAAAATATTCACTCCAGTCAGCAGTCGGGCTTGCAAGTATGCTTTCTTCTTCAAACTTGTTAGATTCGCTCAATTCCTTTAAACTATTGCCATCTTGCTCATGTGCAAAATCTGCATAAATCAGCGGTTTTGGATTGTACAGCTTTCTGAATTGTAGGCGAATGGTATTAAAATCAGAAGTGGTGTTTATTGGTATGGTGGCAGTTAACATGGGCCAATAATTGGTGTAATAAATTATAGCATTTTGATTAACGCCATTCACATTCAATTGGATATGTTTTCCGTAGTCTGTTTCGCCACTTTGCCCTTCATTGTCTTTATAATAATTTAAAGAATAACCGTTTTCATTCCGTATATCAATATAAAGCCTATTAGATGTTTCAAAGTCTTTTAAAAAGGTGGCATAAATAGCACTAAACCCTTTTACCGCAGTAGTATTTCCAAATTCATAAACTCCAACATCCTGAAAAAGATTGTACCAAGCAATAGGGTCAATATAATTCAAGATTTCTTCCCTTTTTCGCATATTGGCAATCGGTTCATTACCGGGAATATCTCCACCACCGGGTGCTGTTGCAGTTATTATCGTTTCTGCAATTCTAATGTTTGCCAAATCCGGCAAATACATTCGCTCTGCCAATACAATTTCAAACCCTTCATCGCCATTAACGAATTCGCCAATATCCGTTCCTGCTGCAACGCTTATTACTTCATGATCGTTGTCAATTTCATAAATAATTTTTTCCATTAGGTCGATAGCAGGGTTGGTTGCGTACTGCCAACCAATTGCATTGCTATTTGGTTTAATAGCCGTTATGCCTTGATTAGTATCCGCTTTTAGTGTATTGAAATTAGTCCACAATTTGGCCACTAAACCGTTATTAGATCCAGCACTGGCAATAATCTCATTGCTACCGTCTAAAATGTCAGACTTTTTAATGCCCCTGTAAATAAAATATTTAACCAGAGTAAATCCATTATCTAGTAAGTGCGGAAGAATAGGAACAAGCACTAAATTTACTAGAGTAGAATCAACATGAGGCTGTGCATACACTTTTGCATTACAAACAGCCAAAGCTTTTGCATTTCCGCTCAAAAACCCTTTAAGTGTAGTTCGGTATTCAGTGTTCAACTTGGTAACTACTGGTCCATATGCATCAGTAGCAGATTGAACTTTTAGTTTAGAAGTTTCTGTAAAAAAATGGATGGCAGCCATAAGCAGTATATCTAATGTTAATTATTATGCATGAAAACTTGTATATTTAAAAATTATTGTCGAATAAAAGTAAATATTATTTTTCAATAGCCTAAAATAAAATTACTTTAGTATCGTTACTTTCATTCAATTACGAAACCCATGGCTGATAAATTCTATCCCCCGATATCCGATTTGCTCTCTTTAAATGCACTTCCAGAAGAGCTCAGTTTTTTAAAAGGTAAAAGTTCCGGTGGGCTATCAGCATTTTTTGACAAAATTTATTATCGAAATCTAAGAGTATTACCAGCCTTAAATGGGGGCATTTCTTATTCAATTGATTTACTTTTCAGTGAAGAATTAGAACTAGAACTACCGGGAACCGGAATATCGTTGATTTTGAATAAGGATTATACTACCGGAAATAGCAGCATAGTTCCAATATCGTTAAGTTATCAAATGCCGATACACAAGTATTTGAGAAACTTTAAAATAGAAAATTTCTCATTTGATCAAAATGGCTTTTATGACATTGTATTTTCTATAAAACCAATTTCCGATACAGATTTAATTTTGCAGACCATTACTGCGTTTATAGATGACACTGCTCCAATTCAAGAATTTGCCAATCGCTATATCACAGATAATACTTCTACCCAACCTAACTTAAACCCCGTAAACACAGATATTAATATCGCATTGCAAGATATTAGTACTGCCATGTATGCAGATGGAACTACCCCCAAAACTTATGTTGCCAATTATTATTTGAGTGGTACTCATGGAACAGGAACACCCGTAGAGAACTTTAATAAACTATTTAGTCTTTCTTTTGGGTCTGAACCTACCAAATATATAACCAATTTATTCAAACCAAATATTACTGCTCGGCTTGCTTTAATTCCCGGCATAGAGTTTCCAAGAAAAATCCTGAAGCCGCTTTTAGCGAATCATGACGAAGTTCCGGCACCGGAAAAATTTACATTACTAATTAATGATGGTACTGGTCCCTTGGAAGTATTTTATTCAACTAATGGAGGGTTTGGATTTTCAGACAGTTATGGAGCAAGTCCATCTCCGGCAACACCAGTTGCAGAAATTGGGAACACAGGTTTTAAAATGCAATTTGGTACGGTCAAATTAGATCTATCCAAAAAAACAAATATTCCGGAAGCTGATAACGATGGTCGTCCTGCTGATTTTACAGGTGCATTTATTGATTATGCCACTATCCAAATTCCAGATAAATTTGTTCCAGGCACTGGAGCAAATGCAGTTATCATGGGTAGAAATTTGTTAATTGGAACAGGTGGTTTATCAGGAACAATTGGCTTAGAGCTTAATACAGGGATTCCAGGCAGTACTGTACCATTAATCCCAATAGAACTTGGGAGTAATTTTAAGTTAAATATCAATGCCTTCGCACTTACTTTCCGCCAAAACTCTATTATTGGCTCAAGCATCACAGGAGAGTTTATTTTCCCAAGCCAATTTAAAGAGCCGGGCACAAGCAATGAAATAAAAATATTAGTTCAAGCTGCCTTTGCTAATAACGGCGATTTTTCACTTACAGCT
>CAYPJC010000145.1:0-5667 GCA_964410855.1 uncultured Flavobacteriales bacterium
AGATTCGTGCATATTCATGTAAAACCTTTTATGTTGATAGATTAAGGTTTAGAGGTGGTGTACTTAAAATTAAGGTTGAAGATAAATATGTAAATGTTGATATAGATAGTTCTAAATTCCTAGTGTTTAAAAGCGACACTTTTGCGCTAACAAAGCACAAGAGATTAGTTAAACTAATTGATGGGGATATAAATCAAATTGCAACATTTCAAGATAAGAAATTGCTTTTCATTCCATATATAGGATTATTAATCGGCTGGAAAACGAATTTTATAGCTTATGAGAGAAACCTATTAGGAAAATACTCAAAATCTACATTACGAAAACTAATTCCCTTAATGGATGAAGATGCTGAAAGTTAAGGCAACGAATTGGTCGTAGGTCTTATAATTTACTACAGCCTTTATCTATTTTGTAAGTCTTGGTGCAGCTCTAGCAGCCACCTAGGCACTAAAGCTATAATTTGTCGAATTACGGGCTTATTGTTATTTTGTTCAGCTTGAAGAGTCCCATAAAATGTGTTTTTGTTTTTCAATTCCAAAATACGGGATTATCAAGCTACTTTAAAATTGTAACTTTCGGATAGTTGTGTGCAAAAAATGACTTATCGTTAGTACAACAAGATGAGTGGGAAGAATATTTTACTGCCTACAAAACAGAATTAAATACTTTACAACAACAAATTACCACTACCGATAATGAGAATGATGAAATGGTTTATGAGTTGTACGAATTAACAGAAAGAGAAATTAAAATTGTGGAGCAGTAACCTTCCCCTCTTGAGAGGGGATGAAGTTCTTTGCAACTTGTTGCTAAGAAATTCTGGGGTGTGTAAATATGAGATGAGCGGAAAAATATAAAAAACACACCCCCAGCCCCTCTCAAGAGGGGAGAAAAATATGAAAAGAAAAATTATACCATACAATCCAAAATTAAAAGAATTTGCACGCGAACTCAGAAATAACAGCACCAAAAGCGAAATAAGATTATGGCAACACCTTAAAAGAAAGCAATTATTTGGATATGATTTTCATAGGCAAAAGCCATTACTAAATTACATTGCCGATTTTTACTGCTACGAATTAAACTTGGTGATTGAATTAGATGGTTATTCGCACCATTTTGAAGAAACTGTAGTAAAAGACGAAACAAAACAACAAGAGCTAAAAAAAAATAGGCTTAACTGTTTTACGCTTTAATGATGATGAAGTAATGAAAGATATTAATAATGTGTTAAGAACATTAGAGGGATATATTACTGACTTTGAAAAACACACCCCTTAATCCCCTCTCAAGAGGGGAGGATTTTACACAAATATTTGATTTACAGTTAAAATCTGGGGTGTGTAAAAAAGATTTGATAATGTGCTAAACCTACCTGACAGCAAGCCGGTTGAAAGAACAGAGTTTCAAATTCCCCTATGTTTCATCCTAGCATAATATGGCTCTACTTGTTGGTGTGTGGATATCTAAAAGACGTGTTATGACTGCTTGTTTTACGAGGAATAGATATTAAGAAAAGGATAACTAAGTAATTATTCCTTCCAATGAAATTAATTAGTCAACATTACTCTTTAAGTACCTCCATAATAGAGTTTTCAGTCTTTAAAAAGTAAACACCATTTGTTAATCTCCAATCTTCTGAGGCTTAAAAAGTTTAAATATTCTTGACGACTTGCAGTCCCACACAACTGGTGATTTCCGTTTTTCTCCTTTCAAAAGACTTCGATTTTTCAGTTTAGATAGAAAAAAATAAGCACAAAAAAAGCCCACTATAACTAGTGAGCTTTTTAATAACTTAAATGAAAATTATATTTTCAAACTAACCTTTAATTCAATATCGTCAGATAAAACCATTTCTTCAGCAGGATGTGCAAAAGAAATATTGTACTTAGTTCTATCAAATACAATTTTACCACTAACTGTTCCATTTTCAGAATCAATCATTACATCTTCTACGGTTTCTTCATTGGCGATCCCTCTGATTGTCAACATTCCTGTAACTGTTTTATTTTCCAAGTTATGCGATTGAACTTCAAAAGTTGCTGTTGGAAAAGAATCTACCATAAAGAAATCACCTGAAGATAAATGACCAACTAAATCTTCTTTCGTATGACCTTCTTCATCTGCTTGGTAATTTTCGTCAGTAGGAGCGATTGTTTTTAAATCAATAGTAAAAGAACCACCGCTAATTTCATCACCTTCCATTGTTAGAGTTCCTTCAGAAATGCTTACTGTTCCACTATGCGAATACATTCCCAACATGGTACCTTCCCATATTGCATTACTCTCCGCAGAGTTGATGGTTAATATTTTTACTTCTACAGTTTCTTCAACTACTACTTCTGAAGTTGAAGTATCTTCTGCTTTTTTCTCTGAGCCACCACATGCGATAAATAAAGTAGCTGCTGTGAAAGCTAAAATTGTTTGTGTTAATTTTTTCATTTTCATTTCATTATAATTTTCTCATAATTACGAATAAAAAGTCAATCAATGTAGTAACATCTATTTTAATTTAGAATAGATTTTTTATTGAACTCTTTAATTACCTCATTAAGTTTCTTAAAGTCGAGTTTTCCTTTTTCTCTATTTAAGTGTTCAGCTATTGATAAAGCTCTTCTGATTTTTATATCAGGGTTCTTTATTTTTCGGACTAAATAAATGAGGCTTCTTTGCTTTCCGGGACTTAAGTCTTCAAAATAATGTAGCACGTTCGCTTCTGTTTCTAGCACTATTTCCATCTCCTCTGGCATAGGCATGCCATACCTAGATTGATCTTTCTCTATTTCTAACTGTACTTTTTCTCCAACTTGAATTCCTAATTTATTTGCATTGGGTTTGCTAAGCATAATAAAGAATCCTTCTGAATTAGATAAGATTGCGCTATGTATGCTAATTGATTTATTAATAGTGCATTTTACCCTTCTATTGTTACCTTTAATAAACTTATCGGCAATGGCTTTAGGAATTTTAAAATGCAAAGGCCATAAGGATTCTAAATTTTCATCTAAAATAATTTGAATACGTTCTTTCATTAAGCGTTAAAAATATAAATTTGAAAGCAAATAAATAGCATGAAGAAAACGATGGCATTTTTGAATAAGTTGAAAGTAAACAATAATAGAGATTGGTTTCAAGAGAATAAGGAAGAATATCTGGAATCTCATGAAGAAATGGCTGAGTTTGGAGAAAAGTTATTAAACGGATTAAACGGATTAAACGAATTTGACGAGATAAAAACCCCTAGTGGCAAAAAGAGTCTTTTTAGAATCTACAGAGATGTTCGGTTTTCTAAAAATAAAGAGCCTTATAAGAGCAACAGAAGTGGATCTTTTGCAAGACAAGGAGATAATAGGAGAGGCGGTTATTATTATAGTATTCAACCAGGAAACTCCATGATTGGAGGAGGCTTTTATGGACCTTCTACTGAGGACTTAAATCATATTAGAAAGCAAATCGAATTAGATTCCGAGCCACTCCGTTCTGCTTTTAAAAATAAAAAGCTAAAAAGTTATTACTCTGATTTGCTTGGAGAGCAATTGAAAACTGCTCCAAGAGGTTTTGAAAAGGATGATCCAAATATTGACCTTTTGAGGTATAAGAGCTTTTATGTGATGCATACTTTTTCAGATGATGAAGTCTTAGCTGATGATTTTCATAATAAGGTAATTGAAGGGTATAAGGCTTTAACACCATTTTTTGATTCTATGACCAATTACTTAACGACTGATTTGAATGGGGAATCTACGATAGATTAGATTATGATATTTGTCAGTTTATAACTCCCATTCTATATTTATCTTTGTAATCTAATTTTATTCCATGTCTCAAAATTTTTACCCATTAGTTGTAAGCAATATATCAAAAACTACTGCCGATTGTTCAGTGATAGAATTTGATGTACCAGAAGCGTTAGCTGAGCAATTCAATTTCACTGCAGGACAATATCTTACGCTCAAAACAATTATTAAAGGGGAAGAAGTAAGGAGAAGCTATTCTTTATGTTCAAGTCCATTAGATGGATGTTGGAGAGTTGCTGTAAAGAAAATTGAGGATGGTCTTTTTTCTTCTTTCGCCAATGAGGTATTGAAAGTAGGAGATACCATTGAGGTAATGCCTCCTAATGGAAGATTTACAAGACCAATAAGCGATACTCCTAAAAACTATGTCGCTTTTGCCGCTGGAAGCGGAATTACACCTATTCTTTCCATTATAAAAACATATTTGGCGAAAGAGCCTGAAAGCACGTTTACTCTTTTTTATATCAATCAATCGGTGCAAACCATGATATTAAGGGAAGAGGTGGAAGGCTTAAAGAATGTGTATTTAAATAGATTTGAATTGTATCATTTTTTGACCAAAGAGGAAAGAGATGCGCCTTTATTCAATGGTAGAATTGATAAAGAGAAAATGGAAAAAATCTCGAATTTATTAATTGATATCAATAGTATTGATGATTACTTTATTTGCGGTCCAACAGAGATGATTTTTATGATTCGAGATTTCTTAATTGAAAAAGGAATTGATGAAAAGAAAGTTCATTTTGAGTTGTTTAATACTCCAAGCGGAACTAAGAAAAAGAAGAAAATTGATGAATCAAATACAGATTTAAGTCATGTTGCTATTATTAATAATGGTACAAAGACTAACTTTACCATGAATCAAGGGGGTGAAAAGATTTTAGATGCAGCCTTGAGAAATCATGCAGATTTACCTTTTGCTTGTAAAGGAGGTGTTTGCTGTACCTGTAGAGCAAAATTAATCGAGGGTGAAGTGAATATGGAGGTTAATTATTCGTTAGAAAAGGAAGAAGTAGAACAAGGATATATATTAACCTGTCAATCCATTCCTAAAACAAATAATATAGTCGTTGATTTCGACAGTTAAAACAAAAGCTATGGAAAATAATACAAGAGACCTAGAAGTAGAATTTCAAGCTAGAATTGATCGTGGAGAGAATATTGAAGCGAAGGATTGGATGCCTGAGAAGTATAGGAAAACACACATTCGTCAAATTTCTCAACATGGCCATTCAGAAGTAGTTGGTATGCTGCCGGAAGGGAATTGGATTAGTAGAGCACCTTCTTTAAGAAGAAAGGTTGCCTTGTTAGCCAAAGTTCAAGATGAAGCTGGACACGGTTTGTATTTATACAGTGCTGCTGAAACATTAGGAATAAGCAGAGATCAATTAGTAGAACAATTATTGGACGGTACTGCGAAGTACTCCAGTATTTTCAACTATCCAACTTTAACATGGGCAGATATGGGAGCTGTAGGATGGTTAGTTGATGGTGCTGCCATTATTAACCAAGTGATGCTTACTAAAACTTCTTACGGGCCATATGCTCGGGCAATGGTAAGAATCTGTAAAGAAGAAAGCTTTCACCAAAGACAAGGCTATGAGATTATGCTGGCATTGTGCAATGGAACAGAAGGACAAAGGTATATGGCTCAAGATGCCTTGAATAGATTTTGGTGGCCATCTTTAATGATGTTTGGGCCAAGAGATGAAGAGTCTCCAAACACGGAACAATCCATGAAGTGGAAGATTAAGAAAAAGACCAATGATGAACTTAGACAGCAGTTTGTAGATCAAACAATTCCACAAGCTGAAATTCTTGGCTTAACTATTCCAGATCCTGATTTGAAGTGGAACGATGAGAAGGG
>CAYPJC010000145.1:5677-6009 GCA_964410855.1 uncultured Flavobacteriales bacterium
CAAAGAAACCAATCATTACGATTTTGGTGAAATTGATTGGGCTGAATTTTGGGACGTAGTTAAAGGAAATGGCCCATGCAATAAGAAAAGATTAGATGATAGAAATGCAGCTTGGGATAACGGAAAATGGGTTAGAGAAGCTGCAATAGCACACGCAGAAAAAAAAGCTTCAAGAAGAGTTAGTAAATCTGCTTAATAAATCAACGTAATATGAATAAAGAGTGGCCCATTTGGGAAATATTTATCAGAAGTAAAAATGGAATAGAGCACAGACATGATGGTAGCTTACATGCTGCTGATGCAGAAATGGCAATCCAAAATGCAAGAGATGT
>CAYPJC010000146.1:0-5986 GCA_964410855.1 uncultured Flavobacteriales bacterium
CATGCTTATCGTCATTCAGTTTTTAATGAAATCTTGAAGATTGGGTAATGACTAAAAAAAAACATAAAAAAAGGCGACCAGAGGGTCGCCTTTTTTTGTAACTATTTCTGTTTATTCTTAGTGTTGAATTAACACTTTAGAAGTTTTAACTAGCTTAGATTTATCATAAAACTGAACTAAGTATAAACCGTTATTGAACCCTTGAGTATCCATTCGTTTTGCATTTGCAGCACTCGTTAATACAAATTGACCCAATGTATTGTAAACCCTTACCTCAGTAATGCTTTCATCATTTTCCCATGATAAAAAATCGTTTGCCGGATTTGGATATGTATATGTGTTAGCTAATACTTGTTCTTCTATTCCAATAGTGGTAATCATATCAAATTTCCATACAGCGTCAGGGAAGGACGGAATTTGACGATTTAGCCCGCCAAAAAAGTAAACAGCATCGTCAATTACAAAACTACCTGGTGCCCATATGCTAATTCCTGGGTGCGAAGGTTGTTGATCCCAAATGTCCGTATTCGGATCGTAGCGCCACATTTCGCCCTCTTCCATAAAACTATGATTGTCACCATCTCCGCTTAACACAAATCCATAATCGCCAGTACTAAATTGCGTTCCTGCTACTCTTGCTTCACCAGGAAATAGTTTCATTTCGGTCCATGTGTTTGATACAGTATCTAACTTATACCAGTCTTTAAATCTTTGACTATTATTTCCATGTCCAAGCCCTGCAAATACTTTTCCGCCTGCATTAAACATAAATGGGTGGTGTCTTGCCGGTCCAGGAAGGTTTGCAATGCTAGTCCAGGTATTAGCAGTGATATCGTACATCCACCAATCGTTTCGATTTCCAGTGGCATCATCTCCTAAACCAACATAAATTTTATTTCCAGAGGCTATCATCGCAGGATGTCTCCTGCCAGAGCAGCTGCAATCAGCTAAACGTGTCCATGAACTATTAGTAGGGTCGTAGCTCCAAAAGTCATTTAAATAAAAGCGATTTGCACCAAAACCTAAGTAAGCTTTACCGTTAGCCGTAGTGCCAATACCAAAACTACGTGCTACTCCCGGAAAAGCTGTAAGGGTTGTCCAAGTATCAAGAATAGGGTCGTACTCATATACATCTTTCGTAGGTTGGTTGTTAGAATTTGAGCCAGTAACGGCGTAGCCTTTTCCATCAAGTGAAAAAGAAATTGGATGGTGCCTTCCGACAGGGGCATCGTTCTGCTGTATCCAGAATTGGCCAAAAAGTGTTGTGGAAAATAAAAAAAGAGCAGGAAGTAATATTTTATTCATAATTTTTTTCTTTTGATAAAGATGAATTAATTCATAAACGTAAAAATACTTCAATTAAATTGGATAAAAGATTAATTGCATTTAATTCAATGCCTTAACATTATAGTTTTATGAAAGAATTCTTATTGGACACAAGTAAATAGTTGATATTGTCATATTAAAGACATGCTTTAGCCGCGATGGCGAAACTAATTTTATAAGATTTCTCTTTTCGTCGCTTTTGATTCCACCTCCTTTAGATCCAAAACCAATAGTCCATTATTATTTTGAATTATTCACCAATGGTATTGGATTGGAAGTTCTTTGCCTTTATGCGACTGATATTCAATGGTTTATTATTAACTTGAACTGAAAGCTCTAGTGTTTTTAGAATTTCCTGAGTCTTTTTTATACTTTAATCTATTACTTTAAAGATATCAATATTGAAATCACACGTAACGGATAATTCATTTTTATTGGTAATATTTCCTAATCGTTCTATCCCTGTGCTCCAGTAATAAGGCGTCATTTTTAAAAGAAAAAGCAATACTTCTGCACTTTTAATATCTATTTTAAACATAGTATTTTTTGTGAATTCATGCTTGAATTCAGATGTCATTTTCTCAACAATATTGCTTGTATGAGGTCTAAAAACATCGTAAATTAATTCTGCTATTTCACGCAAGTGATTTGAAGCGGGACTCACAATTATAATATATCCTTGATTAGATAATATGCGTTCGAATTCTTCTACCATAATTGGCGAAAAAACGGAAAGAATAAGGTCTGTACTGTTGTTGAAAATAGGTAAATTGTAAATTGAACTTACAAAATAGAAGTTGTTTTTATATTTTCTTGCTGCATTCTTAACAGCGTATTTAGAAATATCAGTTCCCCATATTTCTGTTTCTAAACCAGCTAAATTGTTTAACGCTTTTTCAGAATAATACCCTTCCCCACAGCCTGCATCAAATGCAATAATATTTTTGGTTTCAAAAGAGAGCTTATCAGAAATAAGATTCTTGATGCTTTCTATCAATGGATCGTAAAACCCAAGTTCTAAGAAATTTCTTCTGGCAGCAATCATCATTTGATTGTCGCCCGGATCTTTTGACTTTTTTTGATTTACAGGCAATAAGTTTAAATAACCCTCTTTGGCTATGTCAAAACTGTGGTTATTCTCACATTTATATGTTTTTTCTTTAGAACAGTTTAAAGAATTTTTGCAATACGGACAAATTAGTATAGACATTAGGAAAAGCGAATAAGTTCTTTAGACTTTAAGTGATTTATTGTTGCTCTTGTTTTGGCAATTTGAAAGCATTTTTGCAATCGATTTCAAGGTATTTATAAAATACATTTTCTTCAATAAACTAATCAAAAGAGTACACTCTATCTATCAACTTTGGGTTTGTTAATTAGTTTTTGCCCGATTTAAATAGTGGTAAACGATCATGATCGAATAGTAATTAGTTAGAGTCTAAGGTAACGCTTTGGCCTCAATAGAGCAACTAGTCGTATAGTATTCCCTCTTTTGGTCGCTTATGCTTCCACCTCCTATGACTCCATAGCCAATAAGCTGGATCCTCTTCTATGATTTTTTCTAGCCACTGAGTGTGTGTTCTAGTAATAAAGCCATACTCTGTTTCTTTTGGTGATTCTGTTAGAAGGCGGTATTCAATTTCATAATGGCCTCGTTTCATTCTATAAATATTGGCAAATACAACCACCGCGTCAATTTCTTTGGCAAATTTCTCTGCTCCAAAAAGCACCGCTGTTTCTTGGTTTAGAAATGTAGTCCAATATGCTTTTTGCGTTTTTCGAGGGGATTGATCTGAGCCTAATATGATGGCATGTGGTTCATTATCAATTTGAGTTACTTTTTCCTTAATGGCCTTTATGGGCAACATTTCTAAACCGTACTTTGATCTACTGCCTGTTATTTTTTGGTTAAAAAACTTATTATTCAATGGAGTGTATAAGGCAACTGCATGGTGTTTTATAGATGCACCTATGGTAATGGCAAATAACTCCCAATTTCCATAGTGCCCGCCAACTAATATTACATGTCTCCCTTGTTCTTTATATCGATTAACAACTTCTACATTCCGATCGATCATTCTTTTCTGCGCTTCTTTTTTAGAAATGGTAAACGCCTTAATACTTTCTACCACTAAATCGCACAAATGTTTATGAAATTTCTTTTTAATTTTTTTAATTTCTGATTCACTTTTTTGTGGAAAAGAATTTTTAATGTTTTCATAAATCACTTTATTCCGATAACCAACCAAATTAAAAAGCACCAGACGCAAAGCATCAGAAATGATGTAAAGCACACCAAAAGGTAGAAGGGAAAGAGGAATAATTACCAAATAATACAAAAGCCTAGAAGCCATATGCTTAAGAAAGTGTTTGAATGATATAGTTCTTGTTCATGAAGGAGATGGATTCATTGGTCTTTTTTCCTTGAAATACTTTTCCGACCGGCGAATTTAGCGAAACTGCCATGATTGTGTGTGATTGAAAGCTTATTTTGCCAAGAGAAAGACCAAATAAAAAAAGTTGATCATTTGTTTGAACTAATGAACCGTAGTCTATTAAATCAGAAATGGGTAAGTCCATCATTTCATTCAGCTTCATTTGTTGCAGCATCAGTATACTCAATCGATCTTCTAAACGATTCTTTTCTTGGCTCATCATTTCGCGACTTGTCTCAAACTTATCTCCTGCGCTACTTTTTGTTTCATTTCCCATCTCAGATCTAATGGACTCTATTTCTTCTTTCACTTCTTGGGTTTGTTCAGCAATCAATTTGCTCAGGTATTTAAGTAATTCTGTTTTTAAAACCATCGATTATTAAAAAGTTGAATTTGCAAATGTCGTATCAAAAATGAGAAACGGCATAATAGACGTTAATCTTAATCAATTGAAATGAAAAAGGCCTAAAAGCCTTGCTTACTTTTGCAAGGTGAAAAATATTGCTAGCTTAAAACTAAAGGATTTCCCCAACTTACAGAATCAATTGTTGGAAGTTTCGGAAAATTTTGAATATTCTAGTGTTTTGCTAAGTAATGGGTATCAAGATACATACGGAAAATATGAAATCTTAGCTGCTTTTGGAGCAGCATCAATAATTGAAGGAGGCGCTCATCCATTCGAAAAATTGAAAAAATGCATTGAAGATAGACCACGTTGGCTATTTGGGCATTTGAATTATGATTTAAAGAATCGTTTAGAGCAGTTAACTTCTCAGCATCCCGCTAATTTTGAATTAGCCGAGTTGCACTTTTTTGAACCGCAATTTTTAGTGCTTCAATTAAGGGGGGTAGACACAGCTGAAGTATTGATGCAAGAAGGGATGAAAGCTTTTCAATTTATGGATTTTTTAAAGTCTGGAAAGAAGCTAAGAGTTAGCAAAATAACCTTACCTGAATTTACGGCTAAACAAACAAAGTCAGAATATTTAACAGCTATAGAAAACGTAAAAGAGCGTATCCAGCAAGGTGATATCTATGAGTTAAATTATTGTCAAGAGTTTTATGTAAAAGAAGTGTATGCAGACCCTAAAGAGGTATTCAAGCTATTAAATAAGCGATCCCCCATGCCATTTGCCTCCTTTTATAAACAAAAAACCAACTATCTTATGGGTGCTTCACCAGAGCGGTTTATGTGTAAAAGAGAAAATAAAATCTTTTCTCAACCAATCAAAGGAACAGCAAAAAGAGGGAATACTGAAACAGAGGATAGTGAAATCAAAGAGGCATTAAAAACGGATTTAAAAGAGCAAACCGAAAATGTGATGATTGTAGACTTGGTTCGCAATGATTTATCTCGGACTGCTGCTAAAGGAACAGTAAATGTGGAAGAGCTCTTTGGAGTATATAGTTTTCCTCAAGTGCATCAATTAATATCTACCATCAGTAGTACTCTTTCTGATAAATACCACTTTACCGATGCCATCAAATTTGCCTTTCCTATGGGAAGCATGACTGGAGCCCCAAAAATTAGTGCCATGAAAATTGCTGATAATTTAGAGTTTAATCGACGTGAACTCTATTCAGGTTCAGTAGGTTATATTGAGCCCACTGGTGATTTTGATTTTAATGTGGTTATTCGGAGTTTACTTTACAATACAAAAAGTAAATACCTTTCGTTAACTGTTGGTGGTGCAATTACAATCGCTTCTGATCCAGAAAAAGAATATGAGGAGTGTTTGTTAAAAGCAAAAGCTATTTTTGAGCTTAATAAAGCCTAATCTATGTTCAAGGACTTTCAGAAAAGATTAAGTAATCAAGGAGTGGATAAAACAAAGAAAGTTTTATTGGCTATAAGTGGTGGAGTTGACTCTATGGTTCTTTGGGAGCTCTTTCAGAATTCAGAGATACCCTATGAGGTGGCTCATGTTAATTTTTCTCTTCGCGACAAAGAAAGCAATGGAGACGAGGAATTAGTTAAAAAACAAGCAGTTGAATACCAAGTTAAACTTCATTTAAAGAAAGTAGATACCAATCAATATGCAAAAGAGCATAAGGTGTCTATTCAAATGGCTGCAAGAGACATACGGTATCAATGGTTTAAAGAATTAATGGAGCAGCATTCAATTAATTATTTAGCTACTGCTCATCACCTAAATGACAGTTTCGAAAGTTTCTTGATTAACCTAAATAGAGGCACAGGCTTAAAAGGATTGTTGGGAATTACT
>CAYPJC010000147.1:0-5957 GCA_964410855.1 uncultured Flavobacteriales bacterium
AAGCTTACTTTATTGATCAAGTTCCAATCAAATTAAACTTTTTGAACCTAATTCTTTTAAATATAGGAACACTGGCTTGCTGTCTTATCATGTTGATTATCCCTTCAAATATTATTGCAAGAATTAGCCCTTCAAAATCAATAAGATTTACCTAAATATTAGTTCAAAAATCACTTATTAGTAGGTCTTCTTTGGCTTAGCTTTTTAATACATTTGCAGTCGCAAAAAAAGACAAATGAAGTATTACGAAAACATTCTCGAAACTATTGGAAACACTCCCTTAGTTAAATTTAATAAAATCACGAAAGAGATTCCTGCTTTAGTATTGGCCAAGATAGAGACCTTTAATCCTGGTCATTCAATTAAAGACAGAATGGCTCTAAAAATGGTAGAAGATGCAGAAGAAGCTGGCTTATTGAAACCTGGAGGAACAATTATAGAAGGAACTTCCGGTAATACAGGAATGGGCTTAGCATTAGTTGCAATTGTAAAGGGATACAAACTAATTTGCACCTTGGCTGATAAGCAATCAAAAGAAAAGATGGATGTTTTGCGCGCTATGGGTGCTGAGGTAATTGTTTGTCCAACGAACGTGTCATCTGACGACCCAAGGTCATATTATTCGATAGCGGAAAAGCTAAACGAAGAAATTCCAAATTCATATTATCCGAATCAATACGATAATATGTCCAATAAAAAAACCCACTATGAGCAGACTGGCCCTGAGATATGGGAACAAACTGATGGAAAAATTACTCATTTAGTTGTTGGTGTTGGAACTGGTGGAACTATCTCTGGAGCAGGAAAATATTTAAAAGAGAAAAATCCAAACATCAAAATTTGGGGAATAGACACTTATGGTTCAGTTTTTAAAAAGTATCATGAAACAGGAGAGTTTGATGAAAATGAAATCTATTCCTACATCACCGAAGGCATTGGAGAGGATATACTTCCAAAAAATGTAGATTTTGACCTGATTGATCATTTTGAAAAAGTGACAGATAAAGATGGTGTAATAATGACCAGAAGGCTTGCAAGAGAAGAAGGTTTTTTTATGGGAAACTCTGCAGGTTCAGCTGTTGCAGGATTACTCCAAATGAAAGAGAAATTAACAAAAGACGATGTTGTTGTAGTGATATTTCATGACCATGGAAGCAGGTATATAGGTAAAATGTTTAATGATAATTGGGTTAGAGATAGAGGCTTTATGGAAGACGAAAAAGTTAATGCAATTAACATAATTCAATCGCATGGAAGTAAGAAACTAATTACTGCTGCACCTGAAGATGATCTTTCTGAAGTTTTATCAAATATGACAAAATATGACATATCGCATATTCCAGTTTTAGATAATGGTGAATGCGTTGGTTCTATAAACAACTCTGAATTGTATTCTCTTTTAGCTTCAAAAAGCAGAGATGAATTGGGAAAGGTAAAAGAATCTATGAGTGCCCCATATGAACTTATTGAAGGCAATTCAAGCTTAGAAGAAATAGCAAAAAAACTCAACAAACAAAATTCTGCTGTATTGGTTAAAAATCGAGCTGGTGATTTACATATTATTACAATTCAC
Organism: uncultured Flavobacteriales bacterium; assembly: GCA_964410855.1. Classification (GTDB taxonomy): domain Bacteria; phylum Bacteroidota; class Bacteroidia; order Flavobacteriales_E; family Vicingaceae; genus JAVJQS01. The sequence goes on from CAYPJC010000147.1 coordinate 1,574, forward strand.
GATATTATTGGATCTATTAATCATACGAATTGACTTATAAACACCTGAACTTTAAAAGCTAAAAAAAATCAAAGAGCTTAACCTTTCATTTTGGCTAATTTTACCTTAAGCTATCAAAATGATAAGACAATTAGGGTTTCTTTTTCTATTCACTATTAGTTTCAATCTCTTTTCTCAAAAAATCGGCTTAGTTCTAAGTGGTGGTGGTGCAGCTGGAGCAGCTCATGTAGGAGTTTTAAAGTCTTTAGAAGAAAATGAAATACCAATTGATTACATTGTTGGCACTTCTATTGGTGCTTTAATTGGAGGATTTTATGCTGCAGGCTATTCTCCTGAGCAAATTGAAGTCATTATCAGTTCCCCTGAGTTTAGGGATGCTGCTTCAGGAATTTTAAATAATAATTCACAGTTTTTTCTAAAAAAAAGTGACGACAACCCAACGATAATTAGCTTATACTTTGACTTAGATTCCACGATCTCAACCAACTTACCAACAAATTTTATATCTTCTCTTTCGATTGATTATAGCTTAATGAATTTCTTTGCTCCTGCGAATGCTGTTGCGGCTGAAAACTTTGATAGTTTATTTATTCCATTTCGTTGCTTGGCAGCAAATATTAGTAAGCGAGAAGAAGAAATTTTAAAAGAGGGTGATTTAGCAACATCAATCAGAGCGTCTATGACCTATCCCTTTTATCTTTCGCCTGTTACTATTAATGGAGACTTAATGTTTGATGGAGGTTTATACAACAATTTTCCGGCAGATATTATTTGCAAAGAATTCGATGTTGATTTTATTATTGCTAGCAATGTGGCATCGAAAAAAATCGATCCTTCAGAAGATGATTTAGTTTCACAAATCAAAAGCCTTTTAATAAAACAATCTGATTTCGAAATCAACTGTACCAATGGAATTATCATTAATACTGATGTGGAAGATATTTCAACTTTTGATTTTTATGATGCTAACCAAGCGGTTAATAGAGGTTATAACACAACCAATAGCTTTATAGACTCTTTAAGGAAAAGTATTTCAAGAATCCAACCTAAAGAGGAGCTTATTCAGAAAAGAAATAAATTTAACTCAAGGAAACCAAAATTAATTTTTGACTCAATTTTATTCCAAGGTTTACAAAAAAATAAAGCCAAATATTTTATTCAAGCCTTAAAATTAGACTCCTCAAAAATTGAAAGTCAAGAAATGGAAAAAGCATTTTTTAAGCTTGCTTCCACTGAGTCTATAAAAAGTATATATCCAAGTACTTCTTATAATAACTTAAAAAAAACCTTCAACCTAAACTTGAAGGTTAAAAAAGAAAAAAGGGTTAAAGCTTCATTTGGTGGAGTAATAGCCACCAAACCTTTTAGCACAGGATTTTTTGCATTAGATTATCAAATTCTAAAATCAACAGAATTGAAAGCGAGTGGAAATATCTATTTCGGAAGTTTCTACAGTTCAGCAGAAGGAAGGTTAAGATGGGATATTCCCTTTGATATACCTTTTTATTTAGAAACAAAAATATCAGCGAATAACTATGATTACTTTAACGGTCGAGCGACATTTATTGATGACAATACCCCTCCGTTTATAATAAATACTGAAAGGTATCTTGAAGGTAAAATTGGACTACCTGTGCTTATTAGTGGCAAAATATTACTTGGAGCTTCTTATCTATGGCAAGATTATGAGTATTACCAAGATAATGATTTTGACAGAGGTGATACGGCAGATCTTACAAGTTTTGAAGGAAGTTCTTTTTTTATTGGTTACGAATTAAATTCTCTGAATAGAAAGCAGTATGCCAGTAAAGGAAGCAATATTGAATTCAAATTAAGACAAACCAGCGGCAGAGAGAAGACAATCCCAGGCTCCACTTCTGAATTAAAAAACGATGCATTTGAAAGACACGATTGGTTAAATCTAAATTTAAAGTTTGACAAGTATTTTTTGAAGCGCAGTAAATTCCACTTTGGAGCCTATGTTGAAGTAAATTATTCTGATTTGCCTTTCTTTCATAATTACACCTCAACAATACTTATTTCCCCTGCTTTTACACCATTAGTTGAAAGCAAAACTTTGTTTCAAGAACAGTATAGATCTAGATCATATATTGGTGGGGGTCTTAAAACAATTTTTTCTATTAGGGATCAAATCGATTTTAGGCTTGAAGCATACATTTATCAACCTTATGAGGAATTTATTGAAAATAGCGATGGAAGTGTTCAATTAGGAGAGAAAATAGCAAATAGAGACATAATTGGAACATTTACAACTGTTTATCACACCCGTTTAGGTCCATTAGCCGGAAGCATCAATTATTATGACGATGCACAAACTGAGTTAAGTTTTCTAATTCACTTTGGTTATGTACTATTTAACAAGAAAGCTTTAGAATGAAATTAGAGTACAATAAAGACCTCAGCCATCTTAACACATTTGGTATTAGTGTTAATGCAAGTGAGTTTTTGAGCATTAATGCAAAAGAAGAAGCAATTGAGTTATTCAAAAGCAATGATTTCAAAAATAAACCATTCCTAATAATTGGGGGTGGCAGTAATATCTTACTAACTCAAAATATAGAAGGCCTCGTTATTCAGAATAACATTTGCGGTATCGAGCTAGTTAATGAAGATAAAGAGTCTATTGAATTAAATGTTGGCGCAGGTGAGAATTGGCATGAATTTGTTTCATACTGTGTTACTAATAATTACGCAGGTGTTGAAAATCTATCACTGATTCCGGGCAGCGTTGGAGCTAGCCCAATGCAAAATATTGGAGCATATGGTGTGGAGGTAAAAGAACTTATTACAGCGGTTGAGGCCATTGAAATTTCAACAGGAAACAAAGTCATATTTAACAACTCCGAGTGCAAGTTTGAATATCGGAGCAGTATATTCAAAACTTCACACAAAGACAAATATTTCATTTCTTCTGTTCATTTCAAACTAAGTAAAAACCCAACATTCAACATTTCTTATGGCGCTATTAAACATCAATTAGAAGCAGAAGGTATCTCTGAGAATAAATTAAGCTTAAAAGCCATATCAGAAGCCGTAATTGCTATTCGTAAGAGCAAACTACCCGACCCAAAAGAAATTGGAAATTCTGGCAGCTTTTTTAAGAATCCAATAGTAGATGAGCAACAATACAAGCGATTAAAAAAGAGGTTTAAAGCTATGCCTGCCTACAAATTACCCGATGGAGGCTATAAATTAGCAGCAGGATGGTTAATTGAAAATGCAGGCTGGAAAGGGTTTCGCGAGGGAGATTATGGGGTACATAAAAATCAGGCCTTAGTATTAGTCAATTATGGAAAAGCGACCGGCCAAGAGATATTTGATTTATCTGAAAGGGTAATATTCTCTATAAATAAAAAATTTGGAGTGTTGTTGGAGCGGGAAGTGAATATTGTTTAGAGTAAATACTCTAGGGTTATTTTTACTGCATTGATTGTTTTACATTATTAAAGAATTGAGCAAAATTTGACTACCCAAGCGGCAAGTGCATTTAAAATGATTACATTTATTAAGTTAACTTAACAAATTCTACTGTGAGAAAATTTATTTTACCTTTTATATTTCTAGTTTTAAGCTTTTTTACAACAACAACTTTTGCGCAACAAAGTATAATAGGTGGTAATACCATACCTATTGAAGATGCACCTTACCAAGTGTCGTTAGTAGATTGGTCTCCTATTCCAAATTATACTGGAGGCCCTACCTTTATTTGTGGCGGCTGGTTAATATCAGATGAATGGATATTGACGGCTGCATAGTTACACCACACGATCCATCAGGTACAGGAATGTACCCTTGGATATTTCCACATAATCTCAATATATTTATTGGTTTTCAAAAGAGGGGGCGTTTTTCTACAAATAGTCCTGTACCTCCGGCAACCATTCAGTTTGCCGATACCATTATCCTTCATCCAAATTTCGTACCTCCTCTAACAGGTGGTATTAATTATGATATTGCTTTAATAAAATTAAAGACCCCTATACCATTCGACCATTCTAAATATCCAGTTGAGTTTGCCAATACCTGCAATACTGATTCTACGGATTATGCAGTTGGAACTGACGTGTTTATTACTGGTTGGGGAGACACCAGTCAAACCATTGTTAATAAACCAATAAAATTACAAGGAACTACCACAAAATTAATTACAAATGACTCTGCCAATCAAATTCATCTTGATAGTTTTTTCCCTGGTAATGAAGTAGATTCAACAATGATTTCTTTTCTGAATAGTTCTTCAACTAATTATAGAGGGGATAGCGGAGGACCGGCTGTAATTGATAAGAACGGCAATAAAATTTGCATTGGCATTTCAAGTTGGAGTTTTAAGGATCCAATTATAAATGCTGTTGATTTGCCTGCC
>CAYPJC010000148.1:0-5957 GCA_964410855.1 uncultured Flavobacteriales bacterium
ATGCTTTAAATCAGTACAATATAAATTTTAGCCGTTTTTTGTCATGTACTTAGATAAATTTGGCCTTTCTATTCGCTGAGTTATATTTACTTCACTCAGATAAACGAATAAAGTTTAACGAAAGTGAGAATAAATCATTCAAAAACACCTCAACGATTATTTCAAGCTTGTGGGCAAATTAAGCTAATTAGACAATAATTCTACTGCTTTGTCCATCACTTTATCCTCTTGATTTACCACTTGAAAGAATACTTCATCTCCCCATACATTTCTTCCAATTGAAGCTTTAATTCTATTTTTTATTAAATCTTCGGACACCTTTGCTCCTTTTAGATCGAACTCTATTTCTTTAGCACTTGCAAATTCATAAAATTCATCCAATATTGCTTTAGGCACTTTATAATTTTCAACAAATTCAGAGGCATTATATCTTTCTTTCAGTGCACTTCTATGCACATCAACATAAGTAAACCCAAATTGATAAAACATCCCTTGATAATTTAATCTACCAAAATATTCTGAGGTATTTGAAGTATCTAAAGGCACAAAATTATCTGGCAATATTCCGCCGCCGCCATATAGAACTTTACCTTTTTCAGTGTAAAATTTTAAGGAATCAGGTAAGTCAATACTATCTAGGCTTAATAATTCACCACTTTCATACCTCTCAAATGTTTCCTTGTTATAATCATCTAAACCGTTCTCGTAAGGCTTTTGAATACTTCTTCCAGTTGGCGTATAATAACGGGCAACGGTTAGTCTTATTCCTGAACCATCAGGCCACTGAATACCTTCTTGTACCAAACCTTTTCCAAATGACCTTCTTCCAACAATATAACCGTAATCATTGTCTTGCAAGGCTCCGGCAACAATTTCACTAGCTGATGCAGAGCCCTCATTGATCAAAACTGCTACTTCAACTCCTTCTAAATCTCCTCCACTAGTTGCTATAAATTCTTGTTTGCTCCTAGCCTTTCCCTCTGTGTAAACAATTAACTGACCTTTCGGTAAAAATTCATCTGAAATATCAATTGCAGACTTCATATAACCGCCAGAATTATTTCTCAAATCAAGAATCAATTTTTTCATGCCCATTTGCTCCAACTTTTTAACAGCATCCATAAATTCTTCATGGGTAGTTTTGGCAAAGCGAATGACCTTTATATATCCAATATCACTGTTTACCATATAAGAAGCATCAACACTGTAAAAAGGAATTTCTTCGCGTTGAATTGCAAAAGCAATTAAGTCCTTTTCTAAATTCCTTTTAATTTCAATATTTACGGTAGTTCCTTTAGGCCCTTTTAATAACTTTATGACTCGTTTATTATTGATTTTTTTTCCAGTTATATCTTCCCCTTCCACTTTTACGATACGATCACCAGCTCTTATTCCTAATTTCTCAGAAGGCCCTCCTCCAACGGGTTGAATGACAATCACAGTATCTTGTTGTATCCTAAACTCTACTCCAATTCCTTCAAAGTTCCCCTCTAAAGGGTCATTCATTGCCTTGTAATTACGCTTTGGAATATAATAAGAGTGTGGGTCCAAGTGTTGGAGCATTTCATTGATTGTTTCTTCGATAATTAATTGCTCTTTCACCGTGTCAACATAATCACTTTTGATGTAGTTTAAGACTTGTTGCAACTTGTTTTCGTTATTAAAATCAGAGCCATTAAATAATAAAGCTGCATTTGGAGCTGACAATTGTTTCCCTAGATAAACCCCGGCTGCTATTGCAACAGCAATTATGAAAGGAAAAAAGACGAGTAATTTATTTTGTTTCATTTTTTAATCCAAAGTTGGAATGTGGTGAATATCTACTCCTGCTTTTTCAAGAAACTGTAGTCCTAAAGTATCTTTGTAAGCCTTCATATACACAACTCGGCTAATGCCAGACTGCAAAATTAATTTACTACACTCTCTGCAAGGAGATAATGTAATATAAAGTGTCGCGCCATTAGAATTGTTCGTCGATTTTGCAACTTTCATTATTGCATTTGCCTCAGCATGTAAAACATACCACAGCGTTTTTTCATCGTCGTTTTCGCAATTATTATCAAAGCCAGTCGGTGTGCCATTATATCCGTCAGATATAATCATACTGTCTTTTACTATTAAAGCACCCACTTGTTTTCTCTTACAATGAGATAACTGCCCCCATTGCTCAGCCATTTTAAGATATGCTTTATCATACCGCTCTTGTTTTACTTTGCTTTCATATTTAATTTTCATACTACTTTTTGTTAGTTTGCTGTATGATTTCTTCTTCAATAGCTATTGGAAAATAATTATGCTCTAATTGTTGGATTTTCCTTTTCAGGCTTGTAACCGTTTCGAATTCATCAATTAAACACTTTTTTTGCATGACTATTTTTCCTTTATCATATTCTTCATTAACAAGATGGATACTGATTCCACTTTCATTCTCTTTGGCTTTCAAAACTGCTTCATGAACCCTATCTCCGTACATTCCTTTCCCGCCATAGTTTGGCAAAAGCGAGGGGTGCAAATTAATGATTTGATTGGGATAAGCCTCTAAAATAGAATGGGGCACCTTCCTTAAGAATCCAGCTAAAACAATCCAATTTATTTCTCTTTTTTTTAAAAAAGCAAGAATTTCCTCTCCATCACTAAAAGCAGGATTCTCAAACATAAAAATTGGAGTATCACAAGCGTTTGAAACATCATAAACTCCTGCTTTTTCTTTATTGGTAATTAAACAGTCAACACGAGCTATATCAAGCTTTCTTTTGAAATGTTCAATTATTTTTAATGCATTTGATCCCGCACCAGAGGCAAAAATGGCTATTTTAGACATATACTATTTATCAAGATTCAAAATTAGTTATTTCATACGGTGAGTAAACTCCAAAACCCAAAAGAAGGCTTTACATTTTCAGAAAATACCATAATTTCTGAAAAAGAACAAAAACAAAAAAGTCAAGCATTTTATGATTCAATGAATGAAAGACGCTCTTTAAGGCATTTTTCTGACAAAAAAATTGACGACAAAGTCATTGAAAATATTATAAAAACTGCTTCTACGGCTCCTTCTGGTGCTCATAAGCAGCCTTGGTTCTTTGCTGTTGTTAATTCAACAGAAATGAAACGAAAAATTAGAGTTGCTGCGGAGAAAGAAGAATATGAAAATTACCATGGTAGAATGAGTAAAGATTGGTTAAAAGACTTGAGAAAGTTTGGTACAGATTGGGAGAAACCTTTTCTTGAGATTGCATCTACTCTAATTGTAGTTTTCAAAAAGACCTATGACCTCGAAAAAGATGGAAAAAGCAAGAACTACTATGTAAATGAGTCAGTTGGGATTGCAACAGGCCTCTTAATAGCTGCAATACATCAATCAGGTCTAGTTAGTTTAACGCATACCCCAAGTCCCTTAAATTTTCTTTCAAAATTATTAAATAGGCCTGAAAATGAAAAGCCATATTTACTTATACCGATAGGCTATCCTGCTGAAAATGCGCAAGTTCCAATCTTGAAAAGGAAAGAATTAAATGAAATCATGAAGACGTATTAATAGGAAGAATAAAAAACATGGAAAGGGAACTGAAAATAAATTTTGATATCATGAGAATAAGAATTTTCTTTGCACTCTAATTAAAAATTTAAAAGATGGCAGATACAGCATCAAGAGTAAAAGCAATTATTGTAGATAAGTTAGGAGTTGAAGAAGGAGAGGTTACTCTAGAAGCAAGCTTTACTAACGACTTAGGAGCAGATTCATTAGATACTGTTGAGTTAATAATGGAATTTGAAAAAGAATTCAACATTGCAATTCCAGACGACCAGGCTGAAAAAATTGGTACAGTTGGAGACGCAATAACTTATATCGAAGGGAATACAAAATAAATTTCCACTACAAATGGAGTTAAAGAGAGTAGTTGTTACTGGACTTGGTGCCATTACTCCAATCGGTAATAATGTAGAAGAATTTTGGAACGGATTGATTAATGGGAAGAGCGGTGCTGCTCCCATTACTCAATTCGATGCCTCACTGTTTAAAACGCAGTTTGCTTGTGAAGTAAAAAACTACAATTCTGAAGATTATTTCGACCGAAAGGAAGGCAGAAAGCTTGATTTGTTTGCTCAGTACGCATTAATTGCTGCTGATGGAGCACTAAAAGACTCAGGCTTAAACCTAGAAAAAGTAGATAGAGATCGTTTTGGAGTGATATGGGGTGCTGGTATTGGCGGCCTTAAAACATTTCAAGAGGAAGCTAGCACCTTTGCTTTAGGGGATGGTACGCCACGATTTAATCCTTTTTTTATTCCAAAAATGATTGCGGACATTGCTCCAGGCCATATTTCCATTAAATATGGTCTAAGAGGACCCAATTTTACAACTGTTTCTGCATGCGCTTCAAGCACTAATGCGATTATAGACGCCATGACCTACATTCAGTTAGGTAAAATGGACCTGTGTGTTACAGGTGGATCTGAAGCCGCAGTTTGCGAAGCAGGAATAGGTGGATTTAATGCCATGCATGCGCTTTCAAAACGAAACGATGACCCTTCTACAGCTTCAAGACCTTTTGACAAAGAAAGGGATGGCTTTGTTTTGGGAGATGGTGGCGGAAGTCTTATTTTAGAAGAGTATGAGCACGCCAAAGCAAGAGGAGCAACAATCTATGCTGAAGTTGTAGGTGGAGGCCTCTCAGCAGATGCACACCATATGACAGCGCCACATCCAGAAGGTTTAGGTGCAATAAATGTTATGAAAGCAGCTTTAAGAGATGCAGGCTTAAAACCAAGTCAAATCGATTACATTAATGTTCATGGTACATCAACTCCTCTTGGAGATATTGCTGAATCAAAAGCTATAAAAGAAGTTTTTGGAGATGACGCCTATGGCCTAAACATTAGTTCAACAAAGTCAATGACTGGTCACTTGTTAGGGGCAGCAGGAATAGTAGAATCAATCGCTTGTATTTTAGCTATTAAAAACGGCATTATCCCTCCCACTATCAATCATTTTACCGATGATGAGGCTTTTGATAAAAAATTAAACTTTACGTTCAATAAGGCTCAAAAGAGAGAAGTTAATGCTGCATTAAGTAATACCTTTGGTTTTGGTGGCCACAATGCTTCAACTATATTTATCAAAATATAAACCTTGAGCCTTTTTAAAGGAATTCGATATTTTTTGCTCTCTGATAAAAGTAAAAATCGAACTTTAAAAACAATCTTAGGTTTTTACCCAAAAAACGCTGCTTTATATGATCAGGCGTTTACCCATAAATCCATCATCAATGAAGAGGACTCAACCACTCGCCTTAGTAATGAACGTTTAGAGTATTTGGGTGATGCCATATTGGGAGCTATAGTTGCTGAATATTTATTCGTAAAATATCCTTTCAAAGATGAAGGATTTTTGACCAAAGTCAGATCGAAACTAGTTAGCCGTAATTTTTTAAATCAACTTTCTGTTGATGTAGGATTAGATACGTTTTTAGAAACCTCCCCAAATACAAGCCGTTCAAAATCAATATTTGGCGATGCTTTTGAAGCATTAATTGGAGCCATTTATTTGGATAAAGGCTATGAGAATTGTAGAAAATTTGTAGTTGAAAAAATCATAAGAGATTATGTAGACATCGAGGAACTGATACAAACAGAAACTAACTTCAAGAGCAAATTAATCGAATGGACCCAAGCTAGAAAAGGGAATTACGAATTCAAAACGCTAACCATAGAGAACTCAAACGGTCGGTATTTTAAAAGCGAATTAAGCATTGATGGGGAATTAGTTTCTAAAGGAGAAGGCAACTCTAAAAAAAGAGCTGAACAAGCTGCTTCAAAAGCTTTCTTTGAAAAATAGATCACTCCTTGATGAACTTTTTAGTGATTATCCCTTCATCGGCAATAATTCTCAAACGCTATAAATTGAAATACAATGCGATAGATAGTTTTATGCCATATAACTCAATAGCTGACTC